>NZ_JAFLNG010000016.1 GCF_017427025.1 Streptomyces sp. FH025 | reverse complement strand
GCCTGGGGGAAGCCGTTCCGAAGAACATTCGGTCTCGTGCTGATCAGGTTTGCATATCTTCGGAAACGGCTGGGATCCTGGCGGTCATGCCGAACAATCCGCAGCCCCGGCGGACGCCGCTCGACGACGTCGACCGGGCGATCATCCGCGCCCTCGCCGACAACGCCCGCCTCCCGAACAACGCCCTGGCCGCGGCCGTCGGCATCGCCCCGTCCACCTGCCTGGCCCGGGTGCGCACCCTCCAGGAACGCGGCACCATCCGCGGCTTCCGCACCGAACTCGACCCCGCCGCGATCGGCCTGCCGCTCCAGGCGATGATCTCCGTACGGCTGCGCGCCCACACCCGCGAGCAGAACGAGAGCTTCCGCGGCACCGCCCCCGACCTGCCCGGCGTCCTCGCCGTCTTCCACATGGCCGGCTCCGACGACTACCTCCTCCACGTCGGCGTCGCGGGCCCCGAAGCCCTGCGCGACTTCGTCGTCGACCACCTCACCACCCACCCGGCGGTCGCCCAGACCCGCACCAACCTGATCTTCGAACAGATCCCGGGCCGCCGTTACCTCGACCCCGTCCGCTGACTCCGGCCGTCCGGTCCTGACCGGCGCTCACGTGTGGTCCGAACGGGTAACGTTGGGGCGGCGGTTCGAGCGGTTGAGGGAGCGGGATGCAGCAGCAGACGAAGCGTGCGATCGCCACGGGGGTGGCCGCGGTCGTGTCCACGGCGACCGGTCTGATCATCAATGTGGTGACGGACAACGGCTCGCTCGCATGGTGGGTGGCGCTCGGGGCGTTCGTGGTGCTCGGCGCGGTGCTCCAGGTCCTGATCGGCCGGTGGGAGAGCGACAGCGGCACGGTCAGCGCGTCGGGCCCCGGCTCGGTCGCCGTCGGCGGGAGCTCCCACGGGGCGATCCGCACCAAGGTCCGGGGCACCACTGCGCCGCCGCCCGGGGGTGGCGGCTCCGGGACTTCCGGGACTTTCGGGACTTCCGGGACCAACGCCGGGGGCGCGGGCGCCGTCGTGGTCCAGGGCGACGCACACGCCCCCATCGAGACCGACGTCGAGCACTGACCGGCGGACCGACGTGCTGCAAGGACGAACCAGCGCCTCGGGCGACTCGGCGATCGCCGTCGGCGGTGACGCGCACGGCCCGGTGATGACCAACCCGGTGTTCCTGTCGGGCGGCGCGGTGCCCGTGGACGTCGCGATCAGGAAGCCCGACAAGGTCTTCGTCGACGCCCACGTGGAGGCCTTCACCGGGCGCGCCTGGCTGCTGGAGGAGGTGCAACGGGTCCTGTCCGGCAAGCCCTGCGGCTACGTCTGGATCGAGGCGGAGGCCGGGCTGGGCAAGACCGCGCTGGCGGCCTGGCTGGTGAAGGAGCACGGCTACGTCTCCCACTTCGCCCGGTACTCCCGCGGTGAATCCACCCGGGTCGCCCTGCAGAACCTCGCCGCCCAACTCATCCGCCGCTACCGCCTCGACGACGTGCCGCAGGTGGGCATGCTCCCGGACTGGACGTACACCCCCGACACCTTCGAGGTCCTCCTCGAACGGGCCGCCGAACAGGCCCGGACCGAAGGACCGGCCCTGGTCATCGTCATGGACGGCGCCGACGAGGCCGAGACCGCCCCCGGCGAACTGCCCTGGGGGATGCCACCGCTGCTGCCCGAGGGCGTGTTCGTCATCGGCACCTACCGCACCGGTTCGCCCCCGGCGCACGCGGCCTCCTCGACCGTCCTGCGGATCGACCGGGACGATCCACGGCACCGCGCCGACCTGAAGGAATACCTCCACGGCGTGCTGCGGACACCCGAGTTGGCCACCCGTCTCGCCGCCGCCGGCGTCTCGCCGGAACACACCGCCCGAACGCTCGCCCTGCGCACCGGCGGCGTCTGGGTGTACCTGCGGTACGTGCTCGACCAGATCCGCCTCGGGGCTCGCGCCGCCGACGACCTCGACAGCCTGCCCGACGACCTGGTGCGGTACTACGCCGGCGAGTTGGCCCGCTGGCGCCGGGAGCCGACCTGGCAGGAGGTCGGACGGTCGCTGCTCGCCACCCTGGTGGCCGCCGGTGAACCGCTCGAACTCCCCGTCCTCGCCCGGCTCGCCGACGTCGACGCCCCCACCGCCACCCACTGGTGCGACCTGCGGCTGCGGCCGTTCCTGGCCGTCGGCACCGGCCCGACCCGCACCTACGAGCTCTACCACGCGAGCGCCCGCGAGTTCTTCGGCGGTTCGGCCGACCCGTCCGCCGATCACCTCCGGGCACTGGCGGCCGAGTTGCGGCAGGACACCGTCACCGCCCACCGCGCCGTGGCCGTCCACTACCTCGACCGCTTCGGCAGCCTCGACACCGGACTCCCCCGGCTCGCCGAGGATCCGTCGCTCGCCGCGACGGACGGCGGCTATCCGCTCCTGCACCTCACCCGGCACCTGGAGCACGCGGGTGCGGAGGCCGACCTGCACCGGCTGCTGCGGCAGGGCGGCCGCAGCAACACCTGGCACACCGCCCACGACCACGCCGGGACCCTGGACGTCTACCTCGACGACGTCGCCCGCGCCCGCCGCCTCGCGGCGCGGGCGACGGACGACGAGCTGGCACGGCCGGGGCAGGTGCCGTCACTCGTCCTGGAGATCCGGTACGCGCTGATCGAAGCGGCCATTTCGACCGGCACCCAACAGGTGGGCCCTGAACTCCTTGCCCGGTTGGTGGAGACCGGGCTGTGGAGCTGGCAGCGCGCGGTGGCGCATGCGCGCAGGATCACCACCGACTACCGACGGTATGCCGCGCTGGTCGCGCTCGCTCCCCTGGTTCCGAGCGACCATCAGCCGGTTTTCGTCGAGGAGCTGTTGGAGGCCGCCCAGGAGTGTTCGGTCATCACCGTGACCAACGGGGAACGGGAGAGCGTCTACTCCCTCGCCCTGGCTGTGCCGGCGGTTCCGAGTGAACGACGTCAAGAGATCATCTCCGAGGCGCTCCGGCAAGCGGCCGCTACTTCGACGCCCTTCACCGCCAACCACATTCTCTGCCAGCTGCTTCCCCACCTGCCACGCGACCAGCACGCGATCGTCGCGGCTGATGCGCTCCGTCTGGCCGATGAGTACGCGCGATCAGAACACTCGTACTACAACCCTGTTCGGGCGTACACCAAAGTCATGCCGCATCTGCCTTCCCGCGAGCGCGCCGACCTGGCCGAGCGCACCCGGCGGTTGGCAAACACTGCCAACGGCACCGACCGTTGGAGCGGCCTCGCCCTGGTCGCTCCTCACCTTCCTCAGGACGACCGAGCGGCTGTGGCGGCGGAGCTCCTCGGCCTCGCGCGCGACCCGGACCAGGAGCACTCCTGGCGGGTGCGGCTCTACGTGAACGTGATCCCACTCCTTCCCCTCGCCCTGCGGTCGAGCGTTTCCGAGGAGGCGCTGCCCCTCGTGCTCGGCGACTCCCTGTCCGAACCCGATGCCGACGGGCTGTCCGATCTGCTGTGCCACCTTCCTCCGGGGCGCCGGGATTCCGCGATCTCGGATCTACTGGACCGGCTCGGCTCCCGATCGCGCGTGAGGCTTGGCACCCTCGCCCGACACCTGACAGGACAACAGCTGAGCGCGATCCTGCCGGCCATCCTCACGGTTGGAGGCGACGACCACGTCGAAGCGCTGGCGCGACTGGTACCCGTTCTCCCCGATGAGCAACGCCCGAACGTGCTGCAACGGGTACTGACGATCATCCGGGAAACGCATGACGTTCACGGCCGTGCAGGCACCTGGGCCCTGGTGCTGCCGCACCTTTCCCGCTCCGAACGACTTCAGGTGTCCGACGAGGCGCTGGCCACCGCAGCAGCGATCGGCGACCGCGACTGCCGGCAACGAGCACTGTTGAGGCTCTCCCCCTTCCTGTCGCAGGCACAGCAGGAGACGATCGCCGAAGAAGCGACGCAGGCGATCCTGAACGGCGACTTCGTCGACGGTGACACCCTGCGAGCCTTCCTGCTCCGCATCCCTTCCGAGCTCGTGCACCGCGCCGTGGCAGCCGGTAACTGGACCCGGAGCCCCCACCAGCTGAGCCAGATCGCACCCCATCTGGACAGTGAAGCGGCCAGGTCACTGCTACCGGCAGCAGTGGCGCTGACTGCCGAATACGGCAATGACTCCCCGCTCAACGAACTCGCCCCGCGCCTTCAGGCCGAGCACCTC
The DNA here is from genome assembly GCF_017427025.1 of Streptomyces sp. FH025. Lineage (GTDB taxonomy): Bacteria > Actinomycetota > Actinomycetes > Streptomycetales > Streptomycetaceae > Kitasatospora. Next base: position 25,871 of record NZ_JAFLNG010000016.1, on the reverse strand, counting down.
TCCGAGGCCGTCGAGCTGACCAGAACCATCACCGACCCCGATCGGCGAGCTTTCGGCCTGGCCGCTTTCGCCCCGGTCCACACCGGCCGGGCCCGCGCCACCCTCATCCGGGAGGCGATCGCCGACGTCATGCACGACGAGTACAGGAGCTCGCTTGTCAAACTACTCGCCCAACTACTCCCCCTCTGGTCCGGCTCCCCCGTCCGAGTCAATCGCCTGCGTTCCTTCGCGGAGCGCCAGCCACGCACCTGGGATCAGCAGGTACTCCTCACCGCCGTCATGCCCTATCTGACGACACAGGAGCGCGAAGTCGTAGTCGCCCGACTACTCGACGGCCTTTCGCCGTCGAGACGCCCTAACCGCGTGCTCAAACTGGTCGCCCCTTTCGTGCCGCACCGACTGCTGCCCCGGCTCCTTCAACTGGTCCACCCCCAAGCGCGTTTCGAGCCGGTCGAGCTGCTGGACACACTCCTGAACCGTACCTGGCACGACGCATCCGACCCTCGGGCAGTGGTCGTCACTGTGTTCCGCGAGCTCATGCCACGCCGAAGCCGTGCCGCAGCGCTGAGGGCAGTGACCGTCCACGCCAGCACTTTCGCCACCGTGGCCGGCCCGGGGACGCCCGGCGAGCTCGCCACCGCCATCGACGAGGTCTGCACCTGGTGGCCCTGACGGGTCGACTCAGGGTCATGCCTGATGCGATGTCAGCCTCAGGTAGCAGCGGTGATCCTTCGGACGTACCCCCACAGGCGGATGCCCGGTGAGCCGTCGACTGGCTAGCGTCCGTATGCGATCCAGCGAGACAGCGAGACGAAGTACCGGGGTACGAATGCGACACAAGTACGAAAAGCTGATTGGGGCGGCGGTCGCCTCCCTCACCGCGCTGGCGGTGCTGGCGCCGGCGGCGCAGGCGAGCGGCCCGGAACGGGAGCGGCCGGCGCTCGCCTGGAGCGAGTGCCGCCCGGCCGGTGCCCAGCCGGACGCCGTCCGCTGCGCCCGGTTCTCCGTACCGCTCGACTGGTCCCGACCGGCCGGCCCCGACCGGACCGAGATCGCCGTCGCCAGGCTGCCCGCCACCGATCCCGGGCGCCGGGTGGGCACGCTCTTCTTCAACCCGGGCGGGCCGGGTGACGGCGAGGTCGGCTACCTGCTCGACCGGCAGACGAGGGAGCAGTACTTCCCCTCCGCGCTGCGCGAGCGCTTCGACATCGTCGCCGTGGAGCCGCGCGGCACCGGCGTCAATCCCCCGCTGAACTGCCCGACGCCGATCGACACCTCGGTGAGCAGGTTCCCCGCCGACCGTGCCGCGGCCACCGACCTGGTGCGCAGCAACCGGCGGCTCGGCGCGGCCTGCGCCGAGGGCGGCGGCGCGCTGTTCGAGCACCTCGACACCGGCACCGTCGCCCGGGACGTGGACGCCGTACGGGCCGCGCTGGGCGAACAGCGGATCAGTTTCATCGGGGTGTCCTACGGCTCGATGCTGGCGCAGAGCTATGCCGAGCTGTTCCCGCAGCGGGTGCGCGCGATGGTGGTGGACGGTGTCGTGGACCGCTCACTGTCCTGGCGCCGCCTGGCCGAACTCGACGCCGCGGCCGTGGAGGACGGCGTCGACCGGTTCGCCCGCTGGTCCGCCGCGCAGCCGCAGAGCGCGCTGCACGACCGGGACGTGCGCGGCCTCCTGACCGCGCTGCTGAACCGCGCGGACCGGAACGAAATCCTCGACGGCGAACGCCCGGTGCGCGCCGAGGAGATCGCCCAGGCGGTGAACACCGGGCTCCAGTCGCCGCTCCTCTACTCGGGGCTCGCGACCGCGCTGGCCCAGGTAGACGCGACCGGCAGGCTGGAGGCGCTCGCCCCCTACACGACGGCGCACAACCCCGAGTACCCGGCGTACCGCGCGATCATCTGCCAGGACGTCCCCGTGCCCGCCGACGCCGGCGCCGCGGCCGCCCTGCCGGAGGCCGTGCGCCGGGTGCGCGCGATCGCGCCGACCCTGCGCGGCTACTCCGAGTTCTGGGACATCGCCTCCGGTTGCGCGGGCTGGCCCGTGCGCTCCGGCTTCACGCCGCACGCCTGGCGCGTCCCGGCGGACTTCGCGCCGGTGCTGCTGCTCTCCGGCGCGCACGACGTGGCCACTCCCCCGGCCTTCGCCGACGGTGTGAGGCGCGCCCTGCCCAACAGCCGGGTGCTGCGCTGGGACGGCGACGGCCACACCGCCTGGCTCAACAGCCCGGCCACGGTCAACGCCGCGGTCGGCTACCTCACCGATCTGACCATGCCCGCGGCCGCCTCCTGACCGGGAGCCGACCAGGACGGACGCGATCGCCGGGCGGCCGGACGGGAAGCGCGGCGCGGCGGCGCGCAGCGGGACGCCGTGCCGCTCACACACATCCTTCAACCGCAGCGCACGATTGGGGAGTTCGACGGGGCCTCGCTGGTCGAGGAGGCCCCAGGATCTACGGCAGCACGTCATCCGATGTGCACCCGCACGGGGCGCGTGCCCGGCCCTCGGGTGGGTCACCACTCGTGGGCCGGGCGGAGCGCGTCGGATCGGGTCCGGAGCGCCAGGTGGTTACGGCAGGGTCCAGCGCTGGTTGGCGCCGCCGTTGCAGTCCCAGATCTCCAGCGGGGTGCCGTTGGCGGTGGCGTAGGCCGGGTCGTCGAGGCAGCGGCCGGACTGGGCGCTCTTCAGGGTGCCGTCCGGCTGGGGCGTCCACTGCTGGTTGGCCCCGCCCGTGCAGTCCCACAGTTCGACCGGGGCGCCGTTGGCGGTGGCGCCGCCGGTGACGTCGAGGCACTTGTCGTTGTGGGTGAGGGTGCCGTTGGACCGGGTCCACACCTGCTCGGCACTGCCGTCGCAGGCCCAGAGCTGGACGGCGGCACCGCTGGTGCCGGCGGCGGGGCGGGCGCAGGTGCCGGGCAGGGCGGACGCGATCGGGCCGGTGTGGGTGGTGGGCGTGCCGGGGGTGAGGGCGAAGTTGTCGAACTGGTCGGTCTGGTAGCCGGTCACGCCGAGGCCGGCGCGCCCGTTGGTGAAGCTCGCGTCGGTCGCGGTGCCGACGGCGGTGCCGTCGATGCTCGCGGTGAGGGTCTCGTTGTCGAGGGTGAGCGCGACGGTGTGCCAGCGGCCGGTGCCCAGGGCGGTGGTGGTGCCGCTCGCGAGGGTGGCGAACTTCCAGGTGGTGTCGCTCTTGTCGATGGACCAGGCGCCGGTGTCGCTCACCCGCAGGTGGTAGGCGTTCAGGCCGTTGTTGTTGCGGCCCTGCTGGTTGACCCGGCCGAGGAGTTCGACGGTGCTCGACTGCTCGAACAGGGTGTCGGCGGTGACGGTGTAGTTGGACCAGCTGCCGTCGCCCATCATCGTGTACGGGGCGTTGTACGGCTCGTCGGTCCAGCGGATCGGCGATGTCGGGGCCATCTGGCGCAGGCAGGTGCCGGCCCTGTCGCCGCCACAGGCGACGGCCTGGAAGGCGCCGTTCATGTCGGTGAAGTACTTCGGCGAGGTGGTCGTGGCCGGGGTGTCGAAGCCGTCCGTGTAGGGCAGCTTCATCGGCGCGGCGGCCGGCGGGGTGGCGGTGCCCTTGCCCTGGCCGGTGGTGGTGGTCACGGTGTAGACCCGGCCGGGCTGGAGGGTGAGGGTGTAGCCGCCGTGGGCCGGGGTGACGTCCTGCTGGTGGACGAACCAGTCCGCGGGGTTGGCGGAGTTGAGGTCGGTGGACCAGACGTGGACCTTGCCGGCGGACAGGCCGCCGGTGACGGTGAAGCTCGCGCTCTGGGCCGCGGTGGCGTCCAGGGTCTCGATGACGGTGCTGTAGTCGCGGTTGTTCGCGCTCTTCAGCGTGACGTAGCTGCCGTTGGCGCGCGCACCGCCGAGGTAGCCGCTCGCGGCGTCGATGTAGCGCCATCCGGGCTCGGTGAACTGGGTGGTGTGCGCGGTGGCCCAGGTCGTCCTGCCGATGCCGTAGTTGCCGGACCAGGGCTGGTTGGCGATCGACATGCCGTCGGTGGAGAAGAAGAGGTCGGGGTAGAGCGAGGCGATGACCGGCCAGTTGATGAACGAGGTCATCTTCCCGTCGAGGTAGCCGCGGTTGATCCCGCGCGCCACCGCCGGGGCACCCGCGTCGGCGTCCTCGGAGCCGTTCTCGCTCGCCCACAGCGGCTTGCCGAGCGCCTGGGCGGTCGGCGTGCTGGGGCAGTTGGTGAAGGAGCTCATGTACCCGCAGGGGTAGTGGACCCCGACGATGTCGACGGCGTTCTTGAACGCCGGGTCCGTGGCCATCGCGTCGGCCACGTTCCAGCCGTCGTCCGCGGCGACGACCTTGGTGGTGCCGTAACCGCGGGCGACGAGGGTGCTCTTGAGGTTCTCGTACCAGGACTTGTCGAAGCCGCGTTCGTTCCACCCGCCGAGGTAGGAGACGTTCAGGTGGTGCTGGGCCGCGCAGCCCATCCACGACATCAGGTAGTCGACGGTGTCCTGGGACCAGAAGTTCCCGTTGCCGATCCAGCCGGGGGCGCCCCACGCCAGGCCGTAGAACTTGATGTCGGGATTGCGAGCCTTGGCCTGTTCGGCCAGCCACCACTCGTAGCCCTGGTTGCAGTCGACGGTGCCCCTGGTGTGCTCGATGCTGGGCTCGGCGCCGTCGGTGGAGTTGGTGTCGCCGCCGATCTCCAGCTTCAGCACCTGTAGTGAGGCCCCGTAGCCGGGCTTGAACAGGTAGTCCAGCAGTTGGCTGCGCTGCGGCTCCGGATAGTCGACCAGCAGCCGGGAGTTGCCACCGCCGCCGGAGATCGCGCCGACCCCGTCGAAGGTGAGGCCCGGCTTGGTGCCGTCGACCGTGACAGCGGTGGAGGCGGCGGCGGTGGCTTTCGGCGCGGCGACGGCTGCGGGTGCGCCTGCGAGGGCTGCTGCGGCGCCCAGGGCGAGGGCCGCCGCGGCGAGCTTCCTGCGCAACCGGTGGGGGGATCTGCTCATCGAGTGCTCCTGTCCTGCGGCTCTGGCGGCGTGCGCGAGGGGCCGAACGGCTCGGGTCACGGGGAATGGGGTCGACCGGGAACGCCGAGTGCTGTCGGGTGCATGCCGGAACGCCAGGCTGGAGCGTAGACCCAACTTCCAACATCAATCAACAACTTTGCAGAAGATTCAACGCATCGCTCAAGCCTCCACAACCCGCCGCATACGACCGGCCACGTGCCCAGGCGGCACACCCCGACACTCGACGCAACCGAGGCCCGAACCGCCACACCGCCGGCTATTGACGCTGCACCGGCTTTGCCGGAAGCTATCCGAGCACTTACCTACTGACTAGTAAGGTACTCGAAGCGCCACCCGGACCGCCTGTGACCAGGAAGATCGCCGGGCGGCGGTCAAGCGTGGGCACACCCTGCCCGCCCGCCGCGCCGAATCCGCACTCGCCAGCACCCGGGTGGGGCGGTGGCCGGACGGGGATAACGAGAAGGTTTCGAAACTGCCCAGGAGGCAAACGTGAGCTTGACTCAAGCCTGAGCCGGGCGTTTCCTTTTGCTCCATTGTGTTTGATTGTGATGCTTTCTGATCGGTTGTGTTGCTACTAGCCGATCGGCCTCCCACCCTCAGGAGCCCCCATGCACCTCCCCCTCCGTGGCCGCCTGGCCTCGCTCGCCGCGCTGAGCCTGGTCACCTCCTTCGGTCTGACCGCGTGCTCGACCGGGCAGACCTCGTCGTCCGCCGCCGACGCCCCAGTGGCCCCGGTGTCCGGCAAGGTCTCGATCACCTACCTGCAGAAGCAGGGTGACCAGCAGTACTTCGTGGACGAGGCCGCGGGCGCCAAGGCCAAAGCGGCCGAACTGGGCGCGGACCTGAAGGTCGTGAACCTCGGCAACGACGCCAACAAGACGGTCAGCGAAGTGCAGGCCGCGATCGCCCAGAAGAGCAACGGCCTGATCATCGTGGTGCCGGACCCGGCGGTCGGCCCGCAGGTGGTCCAGACGGCCCGGGACGCCAAGACCGCATTGCTCACCTCCGACGACCAGGTCTGCACCAGCGGCCCCTCGCCCGCCCAGTGCGCCGCGGGCGACCTGGTGCCCCGGATCGGCTTCTCCGGCCAGCAGATGGGTCAGCAGGTCGGCCAGCGAGCCGCCGAGGAGTTCAAGAAGGCCGGCTGGAGCACCGCCGAGACCCGGATCATCTCCGTCTGGAAGCAGGACGTCACCGTCTGCGGTGACCGGGTCAAGTCCGCCAGGGACGCCTTCGACCAGGCCGTTCCGGGCGTGCAGACCATCGACGTCGCCACCGACAACACCCCGACCGGCGCGCAGGACAAGGTGGCCGCCACCATCACCGCGAACCCCGGCGTCAAGCACTGGGTGGCCTGGGGCTGCAACGACGAGAACGTCCAGGGCGCCGTCACCGCCCTGCAGAACGCCGGGATCAACCCCGACGACATCGACGGCGTCGGCCTCGGCGCCTACCTGGCCTGCAAGGACTGGGCCTCCGGCAAGCCCTCCGGCATGAAGGCCGCCCTGTTCATCAACGGCAAGGACGTCGGCGCCCTGTCGGTGCAGACCATGTACGACAAGCTCAAGAACGGCAAGGACTTCCCCAAGGAGGCCTTCGCCCCCACCAAGATGGTCGACGCCGCCACCTGGCAGTCCGCGGGCGTGTCCTGCAGCTGACGCCGCGCCTGACGCCGTGTCGAGCCGGCGGTGCGACAGGCCCTCACCGGCCCGCCGCACCGCCGCCGCTCCCGAAGACCGTCCGTACCGCACTGCCAACGAGGCCCCGATGACCCCACCTGAACCCGCGCCCCTCCCACCACCGGGCGGCTCCGCCGGCCTGAGCGCCGAGGCGGTGTCCAAGCGCTTCGGTACCGTCCAGGCGCTGACGGGCGTCACCCTCTCCTTCCCGCCCGGCCAGGTCACCGCCCTGATGGGCGAGAACGGCGCCGGCAAGTCCACCCTGCTGCGCATCCTCACCGGCGACCACCGCCCCACCGAGGGACGCGTCCTACTGGACGGCCAGGCCCTCGACCTGCACTCCCCGCAGGACGCCCGCCGGGCCGGGATCCGGATCATCCCGCAGGAACCCGAGATCATCCCGCACGTCCCGGTCGCCGAAAACGTCTACGCCGGCTCGCTGCCCCGCACCGGGCTGCGCCGCCTGGACCGCGTCGAACTGCGCCGCCGCATCACCGCCGACCTGCACCGCCTCGGCTTCGACAAGGTCCTCGATCCCGACCTGCTCGGCTCCCAACTCACCGCCGCTCAGCGCCAGTTGGTCGAGATCATGCGGGCCCTGACCGGTGCCGTCCCACCGCGCGCGATCGCCTTCGACGAGCCCACCTCCTCGCTCTCCGAGCACGAGGTCGAGGCCCTGTTCGCGCTGATCGGACGGCTGCGCGACGAGGGCATCGCGGTCATCTACGTCTCCCACCGGATGAAGGAGATCTTCCAGCTCGCCGACCGCATCGCCGTGCTGCGCGACGGCCAGGTCGCCGGGGTGGTCCAGGCCGCCACCACCGACGAGAGCGAGCTGGTGAAGCTGATGGTCGGCCGCGACCTGTCCTCACTCTTCGTCCGCCAGCAGGTCGCCACCGACCGCGTCGTCCTCGACGTCAACGGCATCACCACCGACGACGTGCACGACATCAGCCTCAAGGTCCGGGCCGGTGAGGTCGTCGCGCTGGCCGGCCTGATCGGCGCGGGGCGCTCCGAACTCGCCCTCGCCCTGGCCGGCGACACCCCGATCCACTCCGGCACGGTGGCCCTGGGCGGCGAGGTCCTGCGCCTGAGGAACCCCCGCGCCGCCATCGCCGCCGGCATCGGACTGGCCCCCGAGGAGCGCAAGGCCCAGGCGCTGTTCCTGCAGCGCACGATCCGGGACAACACCTCGCTGGTCAGCCTGCGCCGACTCAGCCGATGGCGGTTCGTCAAGCACCGTCAGGAGAAGGCCCTCGCCCAGGAGTACGCCGACCGGCTGCGCGTGCGCGCCCCCTCCATCGAGGCGGAGGTCCGCACCTTGTCCGGCGGCAACCAGCAGAAGGTCGTCCTCGCCCGCTGGCTCGCCCGCAGGCCCGACCTGCTGATCCTCGACGAACCCACCCGCGGCGTCGACATCGGCGCCAAGGCCGAGATCTACCAGATCATCGCCGACCTCGCCCGCGAGGGCACCGCCGTCCTGGTCATCTCCTCCGAACTGCCCGAGGTCCTCGGCCTCGCAGACCGGGTCGTGGTGATGCAGAACGGCCGCACCACCGGCGAACTCACCCGCGACCAGGCGACGGAAGAGGCCATCCTCGCCCTCGCCATGGCCGACGACCTCGCCACCGCTACCCCCGCTCACACCGGAGAGACCCGATGACCACCGCCACTCCCCCGACCTCCCCGGCGCCGGACGCCGGGGCCCTGCCCGTCCGGTCCGGCGGCCCGCGCGCCCTGCTCGCCGCAGTCGGCGGGCAGAACCTCAGCCTGATCGGCGCCCTGGTCGCCGTCGTCGCCCTCTTCGGCTGGCTCAACCCCAACTTCGTCGGCTGGGACAACATCCAGGTCATCGCCGAGGCCGCCACCATCTCCGGCCTGCTGGCCGTCGTCCAGACCGTCGTGATCATCTGCGGCGGCCTCGACATCTCGGTCGGCTCCCAGGCCGGACTGGCCTCCGTCACCAGCGCCATGGTGTTCACCTCCGCCGGCTCCAACCCCTACCTCGGCATCGGCGCCGCGCTCGCCATCGGCGCCGGCATCGGCCTGTTCAACGGCGTCGTCATCATCTACGGCCGGGTCAACCCGACCATCGCCACCCTCGCCGGTCTGGCCGCCTACAAGGGCGTCGCCCAGCTCGTCTCGGACGGTCGCGCCCAGGGCTACGTGCTCAACGACCCGGTCTTCGTCTTCCTCAGCCGGGGCAAGATCGCCGGCCTGCCCACCATGGTCTGGCTGCTGATCCTCACCGCCGCCGCCGTCCACGCCCTGCTCACCTACACCGACATCGGCCGCAACATCTACGCCATCGGCGGCAACGACACCGCGGCCCGCCTGGCCGGCATCAACCTCAACAAGTACCTGATCGCCGCCTACGCGCTCTCCGGCACCGTCGCCGCCCTCGCCGGCGTCCTCCTCACCGCCCGCACCGGCAGCGGCCAGCCTGTCTCCGGCAGCGAGGGCCTGGAGCTCCAGTCGATCACTGCCGCCGCCCTCGGCGGCTGTGCCCTCAAGGGCGGCAAGGGCAGTATCGGCGGCACGCTGCTCGCCGTCGCGCTGCTCGGCGCGCTGCAGAACGGCCTCACCGTTCAGGGCATCAACGCCTTCTGGCAGAACGTCGCCCAGGGCACCCTGCTGGTCGCCGCCGTCGTCATCCAGCAGCGCCGCAACCGCGAACGCGCGGTCGGCCTGCCCGCCTGACGGCCGCCGCCCGCACACTCCCGCGGGGCCGGACGGACGATCCCTCCGGTCCGGTCCCGTGGGCCGGTGGGGGCCGGGCTGCCCCCGGCCCCCACCCAGGTGCGGCCCGAGGCCCCCGACGTCCGTCGGGCCGAGGGCTGCCCGGATCCGTCACCGCGCCGGCGGCGACGGATCCGGGCCCGGTCGGGCGGGACGGGCGGTCGGCCGCGAGGATCGGCCGGACCGCCGGCGAACCGCCGGTGCCGCGACTGCTCGCGGCACCGGCGGTTCCTCATCGTCAACCGGAGGGCCGGGGCCCGCCGGTGTGCGGGGATAATGGATCACACAGGCTCCGGCCGCGTTCCCGGTCGCCGACGGGGACCGCTCCGCCGTACGTGCTCGTTCGATCGAAAGGTCCTTCGTGGCTGACCAGACGTTGCTCGCCGCCCAGCGCCAGGCGCTCATCCTGGAGACGATCCGCCGGACCGGCGCGATCCGGGTCGCCGAGCTGGTCGAGCAGTTCGGCGTGTCCGACATGACCATCCGCCGGGACCTGGACGCGCTGGTGCGCCAGGGAACCGTGGAGAAGGTCCACGGCGGCGCGGTCGCGACCGGGACGGCGAGCAGCTTCGAGCCCGGGTTCGACGCCAAGTCCGCCCTGGAGGAGAGCACCAAGGCCGCGCTCGCGGACGCCGCGGCGAAGCTGGTGGAGCCGGGCAGCGTGGTGGCCTTGTCCGCCGGCACCACGACCTACGCGGTCGCCTCCCGGCTGCTGGAGGTCCCGGAGCTGACGGTGGTGACCAACTCCCTGCGGATCGCGGACCTGCTGTGGGCAGCGGGAAGCGACGGGAGGGAGACCGCCCCGTCGCTGTTGCTGACCGGCGGATCGCCCACCCGCTCGGCGGCCCTGGTGGGCGCCCTGGCCGACCAGACGATCCGGTCCCTGCACGTGGACCTGCTGGTCCTGGGCGTGCACGGGGTGAGCGAGCAGGCCGGCCTCACCACACCCAACCTGGCCGAGGCGCAGACCAACCGGGCCCTGATCGCCTCCGCCCGCCGCACCGTCGTGGTCGCCGACCACACCAAGTGGGGCGTCGTCGGGTTGAGCAGCTTCGCGACCCTGGCGGAGGTCGACTGCCTCATCACCGACGACGCCCTGCCCGCGGCCGCCCGCAGCGTGCTCGCCGAGGCGGTCGGCGAGCTCGTCGTCGTCCCGAAGACCGGCTGATCCCTCCGGGCCGGGTCAGCCCACCCGGCGGGCGCCCGCCGAGGGAACGGCGGTGAAGGTGACCGGCGCGGCGAAGCCCGCCGAGCGGAAGGCCCCCTCCACCGCCGCCGAGACCTCCGCGACGCGCTCGGCCTCGACCAGGACGATGACGGAGCCGCCGAAGCCGCCTCCGGTCATCCGGGCACCCAGCGCCCCGGCGGCGACGGCGGCCTCCACCGTGAGGTCCGTCTCGGGGCAGGAGACCCGGAAGTCGTCGCGCAGCGAGGCGTGTCCGGCCGTCAGGATCGGCCCCAGCTCCGCGATCCGGCCGCCGTCCAGGTGCTCGATGGCCGCCGCCACGCGCCCGTTCTCGGTCACCACGTGCCGGACCAGCGGCCGGAGTTCGTCGGGCAGCCGGTCCAGGGCCGCCTCCAGGCCGGCGGCCGGGAGGTCGCGCAACGCGGGCAGGCCGAGCAGTTCGGCGGCGCGCTCGCAGCCGGCTCGCAGGGCGGCGTAGGCGCCGTCGCCGAGGTCGTGCTTGACCCGGGTGTCGATCACCAGCAGCCGCAGTCCGGCCGCCGCCAGGTCGAGCGGGACGTGCCGCTGCTCCAGCGTCCGGGTGTCGAGGAACAGCGCGGTGCCGTCCGTGCAGCAGGCGGAGGCCATCTGGTCCATCACACCGCAGGGCACGCCGACGAAGGCGTTCTCGGCCCGCTGGGCGATCAGGGCGAGTTCCGGCGCGGTCAGGCCCAGCTCGTACAGGTCGTTCAGGGCCACGGCCGTCGCGCACTCCAGGGCGGCCGAGGAGGAGAGTCCGGCGCCGGTCGGCACATCGCTGTCGATGAACAGGTCGGCCCCGCCGATCGCGAACCCGGCCTCGGCCAGCGCCCAGCAGACGCCGGCCGGGTAGGCGGCCCAGCTGGCGACGACGCCGGGGGCCAGAGCGTCGAGCGCGAGGTCGGTGATGGTGCCGTCGCCCTGGGCGCTGTAGAGGCGCAGCCGGCCGTCCTCGCGACGGCGGGCGGCGACCCGGGTGGTGTGCGGGAGGGCGATGGGCAGGACGAAGCCGTCGTTGTAGTCGGTGTGCTCACCGATCAGGTTCACCCGGCCCGGAGCGGCCCACACGCCGCTCGACCGTGCGCCGTGGACGGCCTCGAAGTCGGTGGCGGCCTCGTCGATCATCTGTTCAGCTCCATGCCTGGTCCGCGTCCTGGTTCCCGCCGGCGACTTCCCTCAGCAGGCGGGAACGATTTCCGACATAATCAAACATGACCGCTGCCACGGTCAACATCTGCGATGACCATGTCCATTTAGGGCGAGTCGACGGCCCGGAACGTCCGCTATCGACGCCAACGCCTGTTGACAAGCGATCGCTCCTGTTTGAATCTGTTGAAGCTCGAAAACTGCCGGGCCGACATCCCAGACATAAGGAGTACAGCGGTGCACAAAACCGCCACGACGTTGGCCGACGGCCGCGAACTCGTCTACTTCGACCAGGAGCCGGGCGCACCCCGCGATGCCGTGGACACCCGGCCGCTGGAGCCGGCCGCGAGCCTCTCCGAGACCCGGCTCGACCCGGTGCTCGGAGAGTGGGTGACGGTCGCCGCGCACCGCCAGCAGCGGACCTACCACCCGCCGGCCGGCGAGTGCCCGCTGTGCCCCTCCCGCGACGGAAGGCTCAGCGAGATCCCGGCGGCCGACTACGAGGTCGCCGTGTTCGAGAACCGCTTCCCTTCTCTCGCCACGGGCTCCGCCGACCACGTGACGGCCCAGGACGAGCCCCTGCACACCCTCCGGCCGGGCAACGGCCGCTGCGAGGTGGTCTGCTTCACCTCCGACCACGACGCCTCCTTCGCGGACCTGGACGAGCCCAGGGCACGCCTCGTCCTGGACGCCTGGACCGACCGCACGGCGGAACTGTCCGCCCTGCCCGGCGTGCAGCAGGTGTACTGCTTCGAGAACCGCGGCGAGGAGATCGGCGTCACGCTGGCCCACCCGCACGGGCAGATCTACGCCTTCCCCTTCGTCCCCTCCCGCACCACCCGCATGATCGCCCAGGCGGGGGCATACCGGGCGAGCACCGGCCGGAACCTCTTCGAGGACCTCCTCGCCGCCGAACGGGCCACCCGCGAACGGCTGGTGCTCCAGGGCGAGCACTGGAGCGCCTTCGTCCCGTTCGCCGCCCGCTGGCCCTACGAGGTCCACCTCTACCCCAACCGCCGGGTCCGCGACCTCACCGCGCTCGACGAGGCCGAGCGCGCCGAGTTCCCCGGCCTCTACCTCGACCTGCTGCGCCGCTTCGACGCGCTGTTCCCCGCCGAGCCCGGATCCGCGCCCAACCGGACCCCGTACATCGCGGCCTGGCACCAGGCGCCGAAGACCGGCGGCGACGAACTCGCGCTGCACCTGGAGCTGTTCACCATCCGGCGCGCCCCCGGCAAGCTCAAGTACCTGGCGGGCGTGGAATCCGGGCTCGACGCCTTCGTCACCGATGTGAGCCCCGAGGCCGCCGCCGAGCGGCTCCGCGCCGCCGCGCCCGGCCTGCCCCCAGACGCCCGAGGGGAGTGACGCGGCGGCTCGCCGACGGCGGGTTCGGACAGGCCGCAACGGCGTTCGCGGCTCAGGCCGCCGGGAGCACCGCCCTGAGCACGCCGAGCAGACGGGCGACCTCGGCGGCGACGGCGGCGCGGGCCGGGCCGAGGTAGCGGCGGGTGTCGACCAGCCGCGCGTCGTCGGCCAGGGCCCTGCGGACGGCGGTGGTGAACACCTGGTTGAGGTGGGTGGCGATGTTGACCTTGGTCATGCCGGCCTCCACTGCGGCGGTGAGGTCCTCGTCCGCCACGCCGGAGGAGCCGTGCAGCACCAGCGGCACCGGGACCGCCTCGCGCAGCCGTCCGATGAGCTCGAAGTCGAGTGCCGCATCGCGGGTGAGCATGGCGTGCGAGGTACCGACGGCCACCGCGAGCGCGTCCACGCCGGTGGCGGCGACGAACGCCGCGGCCTCGGCGGGATCGGTGCGCACGCCGGGTGCGTGGACGCCGTCCTTGCCGCCGACCTCACCGAGTTCGGCCTCCACCCAGACGCCCGCGGCGTGGCAGTGCTCGACCACCTCGGCGGTGGTGCGCACGTTCTCCTCGTAGGCGAGCACGGAGGCGTCGAACATCACCGAGGTGAAGCCCGACTCCACTGCCTCGTGGACGAGTTCGACGGACGTGGCGTGGTCCAGATGGACCGCGACCGGCACCGTGGCAGCGCGGGCGACGGTGAGGGCGGCGGCGCCGATCGGCGCGAGGCCACCGTGGTAGCGGACGGCGTTCTCGCTGATCTGCAGGATGACCGGGGCACCGGCGGCCTCCGCGCCGGCGACGATCGCCTGAGCGTGTTCGAGCTGGATGACGTTGAACGCGCCGACGCCACGCGCGGCGGCCACGGCGCCGGTGGCGATCTCGCCGGTTCCGATCAGGGGCATGGCTTGAGCTCCTCGGTTGCGATGGGTCGGACGTCCACCCCGGTCCGCAGGGCCTGGTGGACGGCGGGGTCGAAGTCGCCGGCGAGCGGTGCGGCGACGGCGGCCGCGGACAGCGCCACGGCCTCGGCCAACCGGTCGGGCCAGGGCTCGCCGGTGACCAGGCCGAGGGTGAGCGCGGCGACCGCGGCATCGCCGGCGCCGGTGGGGTTGCCGGCCAGCCGCTCGGGCGGGCGGGCTTGCCAACTCCCCTGCGCGGTGACGGCGATGAGGCCGTCCGCACCGAGCGAGGCGACCACCGCCCCGGCTCCGGCGGCGTGCAGCGCGCGGGCGGCGGCCACTGGGTCCGCCCGGCCGGTGGCGGCGGCGAGCTCGTCCGCGTTCGGCTTGATCAGGGCCGGTCCGGCCGGCAGCGCCATGCGCAGTGCCGCCCCGTCGGCGTCGAGCACCGCCGGGACGCCGCGCGCGTGCGCGAGCCGGAGCAGGCGGGCGTAGGCGTCCTCGGGAACGCCGCGCGGGAGGCTGCCGGAGAGGACCACCGCCGCGGTGTCCGGCAGGAGTGCGTCGAGGTGGTCGAGGAACCGCGCCCATTCCTCGGGGCCCACCACCGGGCCGGGTTCGAGCAGGATCGTGGTGTCCCCGACGCTCTGCTCGACCACGGCCACCGTCCGCCGGGACTCGCCCGCGATCGTCAGCATGCGGTCGGCGAGGCCGGCGGCGGCCAGTTCGGCGCGGATCGCCCGGCCGGTGAGGCCGCCGGCCAGACCGGTGACCACGGTCTGGTGGCCGAGGGCGTGCAGCACCCGGGCGACGTTGACGCCCTTGCCACCCGCGCGTTCGGCCACCGTCCGGACGCGGTTGCTGCCGTGCGGGCGCAGTCGTTCCAGGTGGTGGGTGACGTCCAGGGCCGCGTTGAGCGTGACGGTCAGGATCACGCCGCCACTCCCGCCCCCAGCAGGTCCCGCGCGAGCAGTCCGGCACCGAAACAGCCCGCCTCGTGGCCGAGTTCGGCGGGTATGAGCTCCGGAACCGCCTGGAAGGTGAGCCGCGCCGTCAATGCCGCCCGCAGTGGCGCGAAGTACGGCTCGCCCGCCAGGGAGAGACCGCCGCCGATCACGATCCGCTCGGGGTCGAGCAGGGTGATCGCGCTCGCCAGGCCGTCGGCGAGCGCGTCGACGGCCTCCTGCCAGACGGTGGCGGCCGCGATGTCCCCGGCTGCGGCGCGCTCGCCGACCTGCTGGGCGGTGACGCCCGGCTCATCGGTGGCGGCGGTGTAGCGGCGGGCGATGGCGGCGGCCGAGGCGAGGGTCTCCACACAACCACGGGCACCGCACGCGCAGATCTCGCCGCCGGGGCGGACCACCAGGTGGCCGAGCTCGCCGGCGCGGGTGTGGCTGCCGGTGAGCGGGCGCCCGTCGACCATCACGGCGGCGGCGATGCCGGTGCCGACCGGGACGAAGAGGAAGTCGCGGCTGCCTCGGCCGGCGCCGGCCCTGGCCTCGGCGATGCCGCCGGCCCGCACGTCGTGCCCGAACGCGACCGGGATGCCCAGGTGTTCGGACAGCCAGTGCCGGACGGGCAGATCGCGCCAGCCGAGGTTGGCGGCCAGCACCGCGGTGCCGGCCGCCTCGTCGACGATGCCGGGCACGGCGATCCCCGCAGCCGCCGGGCGGAAGCGCTCGGCGAGTTCGGCGGCGCAGTCGAGGACGGTCTCCAGCACGGCCTCGGGTCCGCGCTCGGCCCGGGTGAACCAGCGCTCGGTGTGGAACAGGCCGCCGTCCCCGGCGACCGCCGCGCCCTTGATGTAGGTGCCGCCGACGTCGAGGGCGATCGCCGTGGCGCTCACGGCCGAGTCAGCACGATGGAGCGGGTGAGGCCCTGCGGCTGGTCGGGGTTCAGGCCACGGCCCTTGGCCAGCTCGACGGCGAGCCGCTGGGCGCGGATCAGGTCGGCCATCGGGTCCAGCGTGCTCACCGACACCGCGACGCCGGTGGGCCGGACCTGGTCCACCAGTCCGGCCGGCGGCTCGCCGAAGAACCAGACGACGCTGTGAGGGCCGGTGACGCTGATCGGGCCGTGCCGGTACTCCATGGCCGGGTAGGACTCGGTCCACGACCCGGACGCCTCACGCAGCTTGAGCGCCGCCTCGTTGGCCAGACCGACCGTCCAGCCGGCCCCGAGGAAGGTGAACTGGCCCGCCTCGACGGCCCGTTCGGGCAGCGGGTCGGCCAGCGCCCGCTCGGCGTCCGCGATCAGGTCGGCGGGGGTGAGGCCGAGGTGGCCGCGCAGCAGCGCCAGCACGGTGGTGGCGAAGCGGGTCTGCACCACCGACTTCTCGTCGGCGAACTCCAGGTCGATCACGGTGTTCGCAGCCGTGCTGATCGGGGTGGCGAGGTCGCCGGTGAGCGCAACGGTCGGCATCGCGCCGCAGCGCTCCAGCGCGGCCAGCACCTCGGTCGTGGTGCCCGAGCGGGTGATGGCGACGACGCGGTCGTAACCGCGGGTGGCCGGGAACTCGGAGGCGGCGAAGGCGTCGGTCTCACCGAGGCCGGCGCCCTCGCGCAGGCCCGCGTACGCCTGCGCGATGTAGAGCGAGGTGCCGCAGCCGATCACGGCCACCCGCTCGCCGCGCTCCGGCAGCCCGGCGGGCTCCAGGTCCAGCGCCTTGCGCCAGCACTCCGGCTGGCTGGCGATCTCCCGCTCGACGTGGCTCATCAGGGTTCTCCTCGCTGGGGGCACGGTGGTGCTCGGGGATCGGTCCGCACCGAGCACTGCTTCACGCTGCAAGCATCTGCGTGAAACTGATCTATTCATAGCCCAATGCGTCATCTCTGAGCAATACTGGTTTCATCGAGAGGATCGCGGTACCAGGTCGGTGACGACCGGCGGATAGGCTCGTGACCAGGGACGGCCGATTCGAGGAGTGATGATGAGCCCGGATGAGCGATGGTCTCGGCTGCTGGAGATCCTTGGCGACCGGGGCCGGATCGATGTCATGACGGCGGCCGAGCTGCTGGGCGTCTCCGCGGCCACCGTGCGCCGGGACATGGACGAGCTCGCCCGCCAGCAGTTGCTGACCCGGACGCGGGGCGGCGCGGTGCTGAGCGAAGTCGCGTACGACCTGCCCCTCCGTTACAAGACCTCGCGTCAGGCCGGCGAGAAGCAGCGCATCGCGAAGGCCGCCGCCACGCTCGTCCCGCCCGGCGCGGTGGTCGGGCTCAACGGCGGCACCACCACTTCCGAGGTGGCCCGTGAGCTCGCCACCCGTACCGATCTGGCCGGGCACGGCACTCAGACGGCGCTGACCGTGGTCACCAACGCGATCAACATCGCCAACGAGCTGGCGGTGCGCCCGTACGTGAAGACCGTGGTCACCGGCGGTGTGGCCCGGCCCCAGTCCTACGAGCTGACCGGACCGCTGGCGACCATGATGCTGCAGGCGATCTCACTGGACTACGCGATCCTCGGCGTCAACGCCGTCGACCCGAAGTTCGGCGCCGCCACCCATGACGAGGGTGAGGCCAGCGCCAACCGGGCGATGGCCGAACGGGCGGAGCGGGTGATCGTGGTGGCCGACTCCACCAAACTCGGCAAGCGCGCGTTCGCACAGGTCTGCGACACGAGCGCGATCGATGTGCTCGTCACCGACGCCGACGCCCCGGAGGAGCTGGTGGAACGGTTCACCGCCCTCGGGGTGGACGTGCACTGCGTGTAGCACCCGCCTGCGAACCGGGGCCCGCTGTGCGGGCGGGCGCAGTCGAACCCGCCCGCACCGCACAGGTGGTGACGTTCCGTCAGGCCGACGGCGGGGCGCTGAACGGTGCGGCCCAGGTCTGGTTCGTCTGGACCGCATCCGGTGCGGCGCCGCACGAGTACAGGTCGACGGGCGTGCCGGCGGCTGTCGTGGTGCCGCGGTACACGTCCAGGCAGGAGCCGGTGCCGGCGAGCTTCAGGTTGCCGTCCCGGTTGTAGCTCCAGGTCTGGTGGCCGGGGGCCGAGCCGCAGGCCGCGACGCCGACCCACTGGCCCTGCTGTCCGTTGAGCGCCCCGGTGGTGGCGCCGTCCTGCGCGGTCAGGCAGAGGCCGACCGTGCCGGCCTGGAGGAGCCGGACGGATCCGTCGGCGTTCAGCTGCCACTGCTGGTTGCTGCCGCCGGTGCAGGGGTAAACGTCGACCGGGTTGCCGGCGCCGGTGCCGGAGGCGTGGTTGTCCAGGCAGAGCGACGCCTTGCCCCAGTCGTCGCGCGAGACGGTGATCTGCCCCCGCGGGGTGGCGGTGCCGCCCTTCGGCGGGGTGACCTTCAGCATGGCGCTGTCGTGCGAGCCGATGCTGAGCGAGACGGTGCCGGTCGAGCTGCTGGTCCTGTGCGCCCACAGGTCGCGGACGGTGTACTTGCCGCCGGTGGCGTTGAAGCCGGTGGCGCTCAGGTCGAGGGTGTAGTTCGCGCTCACGGCCCCCTTGTTGGTGACCACGACGGCACGGCTGCCGTCGGCGAGCGGCTTGACGACCACGTCGATGCCGCTGTCCGCGGCCGGCGTGCCGTCGGCCTTGGCCCCTCCGCCCACGACCCGGTAACCACCGGCGCCCAGCCGGTCCTGGTCCACGGCGATGACCTCGGGGTTGGAGAGGATGCCGATCGACGCCTTCAGGTGCGGGGCCTCGGCCGGGTGGGCGGCGAGGTAGGCGGGCTCGAACTTGCGGGCGTCGGTGGAGATGACGAGCGGCGCGGCCAGGGCGGAGAACAGCGACATCTGGCTGCGCTCCTCGGCCGTGGTCATGCCGTTGTCGCCGATCAGCAGCATGTCGGCGTCGTTCCAGTTGCCCGGGCCCTGGTAGCGGCTGAGTTCGAGGGTGTTGTCGAAGCTCTGGTAGGCACCGAAGTTGTACGAGGACTGGCGGCCCAGCGGCTGGTTCCACGGGTCGGAGGCGCCGTTGTCGTAGTCGTTGTAGATGTCCGGGCCCACACGCCAGAGCTGCCCGAGCGGGCGCACCCATCGCATCGCGGCGAACTTGCCCGATCCGTTGCCGTAGCCGGCCGGGGCCGAGATGTTGAACATGACGTTCGGGGTGGGCTTGCCGGCCTGGTTCGCGGCGGTGACCGCCGTCTTCAGGTCGCCGGACATCCGGGTGTCGAGCGTCTGCACGGGCTCCTGGTCGCCGCAGTTGTCGTACTTGAGCACGTCCACGCCCCAGTAGACGAAGGAGTTGGCGTCGTCCTGCTCGTGGTACTCGCTGCCGTTGGGCAGGTTGGGGGCGGTCGGTGTGGCGGTGGAGCAGGTGTGCGTGCCCGAGGTCTCGTAGATGCCGAACTTGGCACCGAGCGTGTGCAGGTAGCTGCCGTACCCGGTGAGCTCGTAGTCGAAGCCGGGCTGCTTCGTCGCGTCGCGGACGTCGGTGGCACCGCCCCAGTTCAGCGCGCCGTGCAGGTAGCCGGCGCTGTTGCGGTACATCCAGCAGTCGTCGACGGTGACGGTCTGGTAGCCGGCCGCGATCAGACCGGTGTCGGACAGCGCCTTCGCGTTGTCCTCCATGTACTGCTGGAACGAGTAGTGGAGCGGGTCCGAGCCGTCGAGCGGCGCTTGGGGAGTGCACTGCGCACGCGCCCAGTTGTTGAAGCCCATCGGGGGGAGCGCACCGATCGGGCCGTTGGGGGCGGACGAGGCGGTGTAGTTGGCGGCCGGCGCGCTGACGCCGTCGTTCGCCACGGCGGGGGTGGCGCCGAGCGCGGTCCCGACGAGGACGGCGGTTGTCGCGGCGAGGGACGTGGTCCGGCGGGACAGGAGTCGTCTGGTCAAGGCGTGAGGGATCCTTCCAGTCTGACTGAAATTGATTCAAAGAAGCAGAAATGACGCAGCTTCAGTCACGTACGGAGCAGCTTCGGGCGGCCAGGCGCCTCGCGTCAAGACGCCGGTTCGCGCCATCGGCCCCCTGACTCGACTGCAACGCTTCGGTAACGCGGCTGGCCCGCCGGGATGGCGGCGGGGCAAACTCTGATTCGCGCCGCTGCTCGATATTGATCAAATATCGATCACATGGCGCATATTCGCTCACATTGCACCACCCCCACTCGGGCCGCCGCTGGGTCGGCCCCAGCTGCAAAGGCGGTATCAGAGATGAAGCAGCGTCTTCTCGCCCTGTCGGCGGCCACCCTGGCCGGAACGCTCGCGCTGTCGGGATGCAGCAAGGGCTCGGACTCCGGTTCCACCTCCGCCGACGGCGTGACGACGATCAGGTTCGTCGCCGCCGACTACGGCTCCAACGGCCAGAACCCGAGCCAGGCGTACTGGCAGGGCGTGATCTCCGCCTTCGAGCAGCAGAACCCCAAGATCAAGGTCGACCTCCAGGTCATCAACTGGAACGACATCGACACCCAGGTCAAGACGATGGTGCAGAACGGCAACCAGCCGGACATCCTGCAGACCGGCGGCTACGCCGACTTCGCCAAGAACGGCCAGCTCTACCCGGCCCAGGACGTCCTCTCCGCCGCCACCGCCGCCGACTTCCTCCCCGCGATGGCCCACGCCGGCGAACAGGACGGAACCCAGTACGGCCTCCCGTTCATCTCCAGCGCCCGGATGTTCCTGATCAACAACACCCTCTTCAAGAAGGCCGGCCTCGATCCGGCCAACCCGCCGAAGACCTGGGCCGACCTCACCGCCGCCGCCACCGCCATGAAGAACGCCGGGGTGGAGATCCCGCTCGGCGTGCCGCTGGGCAAGGAGGAGGCCCAGGGCGAGTCGTTCATCTGGATGCTGGAGAACCACGGCGGCTACCAGGACGACAAGGGCAAGTACACCATCAACTCGCAGGCCAACGTCGACACCTTCGGCCAGCTCAAGAGCTGGGTGGACGCCGGTCTGACCGAGCAGAGCCCGGCCTCCGTCAACCGCACCGACCTGGCCAAGGACTTCGCCTCCGGCAAGGTCGGCATGCTCAACGGCATCCCCACCCAGCTGAACGACGTCAAGAACATGGACGTCACCTGGACCACGATGCCCAGCAAGGACGGCACCGGCAAGGCCACCCTCGGCGTCGCCGACTGGATGATGGCCTTCAAGAAGGGCGGCCACAAGGACCAGATCAAGGCCTTCCTCGACTTCGCCTACGGCAAGGACAACACGGTGAAGTTCGACAAGGAGTACAGCCTGCTGCCGGTGACCCAGTCCGCGCTCACCGCCCTCCAGGCCGACCCGGAGGAGAAGGCCCTGGCGCCGTTCCTGCAGATCCTGCCCACCGCCACGTTCTACCCGCTCAGCGACCCGACCTGGCCGGCCGTCTCCGCGCAGATCAAGACCCAGATCGGCAGCGCGGTCAGCGACCCGAAGAAGACCCTCGACGCACTCCAGCAGGCCGCCCAGCAGGCCGGCGAGTGACCCGGGTGACCGCACAAGGAGTCCACACCGTGTCCTCCCCCAGCAGCACAGACGCCCGGCCCGGCGCCCCAGCCCGGCCGGCCCCGCCCGCAGGCCCGTCGCCCAGGCGCCGCTCCCTGTTCGAACGGCTCGGGCCACTGCCCTGGCTGACCCCGGCCATCGTGCTGATCCTCGGCGTGGTCGTGTGGCCGGTCATCGAGATGGTCACCACCTCACTGCGCAAGATCGACACCACCGGAACCGACCACGGCCCGGCCGGCCTGATCAAGTACCACAAGCTCTTCAGTGACCCCCGATTGCCCGCAGTGCTCACCTGGACCGCCGTCTGGACGGTCGTCGTCGTGGGCCTGACGATGCTGATCTCGCTCGCCCTGGCCCAACTGTTCAACCAGAACTTCCCCGGCCGCCGCGTCACCCGCTGGGCGCTCATCGCCCCCTGGGCCGCCTCCGTGCTGATGACCGCGATCGGCTTCCGCTGGATGCTCGACCAGGTCGCCGGCGTGTTCAACCGGCTGCTGCTCGACCTCGGCCTGATCGACCACGCCCAGGCCTGGCTCGGCGACGCCACCCACGCCAAGCCCTGGCTGGTCCTCGTCGCCGTCTTCGTCTCACTGCCGTTCACCACCTACACGCTGCTCGCCGGCCTGCAGACCATCCCCGCCGAGGTCTACGAGGCGGCCAGGGTCGACGGCGCCACGCCCTGGCAGACCTACCGCAAGGTCACCCTGCCGCTGCTGCGCCCGGCCTTCCTGGTCGGTCTGGTGATCAACCTGATCAACGTCTTCAACTCGTTCCCGGTCATCTGGGGCATGACCCAGGGCGGCCCGAACGCCGACACCGCCACCACCACCGTGTTCATGTACATGCTGCGTGGCTACGACGTCGCCGAGTCCGCCGCCATGTCCGTGGTCAACTTCGTCGTCGTGATCCTCATGGTGATCGTCTTCCTCAAGGTCAGCCGCTGGAACGGGGAGGAGAGCTGATGACCACCCTTCAACTGCCGCCGCGGACGGCGCCGCGCCGCCCGCGCGCCCGGACTCTCCTGCTCACCGCAGTGGCCTGGGCGCTCGCCGCGCTCTTCCTGTTGCCGTACGTCGAGATGCTGATCACCGGCGGTCGCCCGGCCGACCAGCTGCGCGACAACTCCTACCTGCCGACGCACTTCGACTGGTCCTCGTTCACCAAGGTCTGGACCGACACCACACTCGGCCAGAACCTGCAGACCACCCTGCTGGTGGCCGGCGGCTCGACCTTGCTCGTGCTCCTGGTCGCCCTGCCCGCCGCGTACTACACCGCTCGGGTGCGCTACCGCGGCCGCAAGGCGTTCCTGCTGCTGGTGCTGGTCACCCAGATGTTCCAGCCCACCGCCCTCCAGGTCGGCCTGTACCGCGAGTTCTCCACGCTGGACCTGCTGGACACCCCGATCGTCCTGGTCCTCGCGAACGCCGCCTTCAACCTGGCCTTCGCGATCTGGATCCTCAGCGCCTACATCGGCTCCATCCCGATGGAGCTGGAGGAGGCGGCGGTGATCGACGGCAACAGCCGCATCGGCGCGCTGTTCCGCGTCACCCTCCCGCTCGCGCTGCCCGGCGTGGTCACCGCCGTGATCTTCACGTTCATCTCGGCCTGGAACGAGTTCATCATGGGCCTGACCCTGACCAACTCGCCCGACCGGCAACCGCTCACCGTCGGCATCAACAACATGATCGGCGCCTACAGCGTGCAGTGGAACTACGTGTTCGCCGCCTCGCTGGTGGCGATCGTCCCGGTGGTCGTGCTCTTCGCGGTGATCGAACGGCACGTCGTTTCCGGACTCACCGCGGGCTCGGTCAAGTAGGCCCGGCCACCCCACGAGGTCGCGCGGGGAGCGCGACCTCGTGCTTCGCCATGGCCTGAACGCGCATCCATGCTCTCAACCCGCTTGGCCGTGCGCGATATTGAGTACTTCTGCCGTGCTCTTGTCAAAATTCAGCAGGGCCCCGTAGAAATGACCCGGCTGAGGCAACACCAGCCACCATGCCCTGACCCCGAGATACCGTGAGGTCGAAGCGTGTCAACCACCCTCCCCCGATGGCTCCGTGCCACCGTCGCCTGCTGCACGACACTCGCCGCAGTGTCCGCGGGAACCCTCCTGGCCCGGCCCGCGACCGCCGCGGAGCCCTCCTCGCCCGGTGCCGTCGGCCAGTACCCCAACTACACCCCCACTCCGCCCATGGGCTGGAACGACTGGTCGTACTACCAGTGCGGGATCGACGAGAAGACGATCCTCGGCAACGCCCAGGCCCTGGTCACCACCGGGCTGGCGAAGAAGGGGTACGACACCGTCACCATCGACGACTGCTGGATGGCCAAACAGCGCGACGCCAAGGGCGACCTGGTCGCCGACCCGACCCTGTTCCCGCACGGGATGGCCTACGTCGGTCGCCAACTCCATCAGCTCGGGCTGAAGTTCGGCATCTACGAGGACGCCGGGACCAGCACCTGCGGCGGGTACCCCGGCTCCCTCGACCACTGGCAGCAGGACGCGGACCTGTTCGCGTCCTGGGCCGTCGACTACGTCAAGCTCGACGGCTGCAACGTCCCCACCAAGCCCGGCGAGACCGACGAGCAGAGCTACCGCGACACCTACACCGCGATGAGCCGGGCGCTGCTCAATACCCACCGCCCGATGGTCTTCTCGATCTCCGCGCCCGCCTACTTCGAGGGCGCGGCGAACTGGGAGTCGACGATCCGCTGGTCCGCGCAGCTCGGCAATCTGTGGCGGGAGGGCGCGGACATCGCGCTCGGCCAGGAGCCCGGCCCCGCCAAGTGGGCGTCGATCAAGTACAACTACGGCTACAACGTCGGGTTGGCCGACCTGCAGCGACCGGGGCGGTGGAACGACCCCGACTTCCTGCTCGCCGGTGACTCCGGGCTCAGCCAGGACGAGATCCAGAGCCAGGTCTCGCTGTGGGCGATAATGGCCGCACCGCTGATCTCCAGCACCGATCTCACCCACCTCTCCCCCTCCGCGCTGGCCGTGCTCGGCAACAGCGACGTCATCGCCGTCGACCAGGACCGGCTCGGTGTCCAGGGGCGCGTCGTCCAGCACGGAACCGGCTACGACGTACTGAGCAAGCCGTTGGCCGGCGGGGACCGCGCGGTCGCGCTCTTCAACTCCTCCGACACCGCGCAGACGATCACCACGACCGCCGCGCAGGCCGGTCTGCCCGCCGCCAACGGCTACCGGCTCGACGACCTGGTGAGCAAGAAGGCCACCGGGACGACCGGCGTGATCTCCGCGAACGTGCCGCCGCACGCCACGGCGCTCTACCGGGTCCACCCCGGCGCGGCCCGCGGCCTGGCGCCCGAGACCGCCATCACCTGGAGCGACGTCAGCACGGCGCAGAATCCCGGGACTTACCAGGTCAGCCTGGCCGATCACGGCTCCGTCGCGCTGAGCGACGTCCAGCTGAAGATCAGCGCTCCCGCCGGCTGGAGCGTCACCCCGGAGACCGTCGCGCTGCCGCGCGTCGCACCGGGCGGGGCCGCATCGGCCACGGTGACGGTGCGCGGCCCCCAGGGCGCTCCCGGCACCACGGTCACGGCGGTCACCGCCACCGCGAGCTACCGGGCGCAGTCGACCGCGGTCGACACGGTCAGCGGTGAGCAGACGATCACACAGGTCGTGCCCTACCCCTCGCTGGAGGCCGCGTTCAACAACGTCGGTGCCACCTCCGAGAGCGACACCACGCCCGGCAACTTCGACGGCGGCGGGGACAGTTACTCGACGCAGGCCCTGGCCCGGGCCGGCGCCACCCCGGGCGCCGCGATCAGCGCCAACGGTCTCGGCTTCACCTGGCCGTCGGCAGATGCGGGGAGGGCTGACAACGTGTCGGCCGCCGGCCAGGAGATCACCTTCGGCGGCCAGGGCCAGACGCTGGGCTTCCTCGGCGCCGAGGCGGGCTCCGTCTCCGGCACGG
Source organism: Streptomyces sp. FH025 (assembly GCF_017427025.1). Lineage (GTDB taxonomy): Bacteria > Actinomycetota > Actinomycetes > Streptomycetales > Streptomycetaceae > Kitasatospora. The sequence continues at coordinate 512 of NZ_JAFLNG010000016.1, read as the reverse complement.
TCACCGTCACCTACACCGACGGCACCACCAGCACCGGCCAACTCGGCTTCCCCAACTGGTGCTGCACCCCGACCGACGCCTTCGGCGCGAAGACGGCGTTCACCATGGACCACCGCAACACGCCCACCGGTCCGGCCAACTTCGGCATCAGCTACGGCGTCTTCACCAACACCGTCCCGCTGACGCCCGGCAAGACGATCCGTTCCGTCAGGCTGCCCGACGCCCCCGCGATCCACGTGTTCGCGCTGACCGTCCAGCCGTGATCCGCGCGGCCCGCGGGGTCCGCCCCGCGGGCCGGGCGGCCAGCTCGACGCCGGACACCCGGTGTTCCCCTTCCCGTTCCCAAGGAGGCCGTGATCGCCACGGACCGTACTGCCCTGGCCGGCGCCCGACTGGTCCTGCCCGGTGGCGTCGTCGAGGGCGACCGCCTGGCCATCGAGGGCGAGCGCATCGCCGGCCTCGGCGGTCAGACCGAACCCGGCGACCTCGACCTGACCGGCTTCACCGTCGTC
>NZ_JAFLNG010000159.1 GCF_017427025.1 Streptomyces sp. FH025 | reverse complement strand
GCAGCGCCCCGGCGCATGCTGGTGACGGTCCGTCAGAGCGGCAGCAGCTCCGGGCGCTTGGGCTCGACGTGGTCGCCCGAGGACTCGCCGCGCAGGCGTCGGCCGACCCATGGGATGAGGTGCTCGCGGGCCCACTGGATGTTCTCGCGCCGCTGGTCGGCGGGGGAGAGGACGCGGGCGCTCGGCCACGGGGCCTCCGGGTCGTCCTCGGTGCGCAGGCCCAGCGAGCGGGCGGCCAGCAGGGCGACCCGCTGGTGGCCCTCGGGGGAGAGGTGCAGGCGGTCCTCGCTCCACGCGCGGCGGTCCTGCACCGCCCGCAGCGACCACAGGTCGGCCACCTTGCAGCCGTTGCGGTCGGCGACCGCTCGCATGTGGCCGTTGTAGGTGGCGATCTTGCCGCGCAGGTGCTTGAGCAGCGGAACGTCCTTGGTGTCGAAGCCGGTGCAGATCAGCACCGTCCCGGCGTGCTGGGCGAGTTGGACGACGGCGGCCTCGAAGCGCTCGGCCACCTCGTCGGGGTCGCTGCCGGGGCGCAGGATGTCGTTGCCGCCGGCGCAGAAGGTGGCCAGGTCGGGCTGGAGGCGGCGGATCTGCGGCACCTGCTCGGCCGCGATCTGGTCCAGCAGCCGTCCGCGCACGGCCAGGTTGGCGTAGCGGAAGTCGCCCGCCGGCCGCCCCTGGGCGAGGATCCCGGCCAGGCGGTCGGCCCAGCCGGCGAAGGCGCCGTCGGCACCCGGGTCGTTCAGACCCTCGGTGAAGCTGTCCCCGAAGGCGACGTAGGAACTGAGGTCAAGGGTCTCCTGGAGGTTCGGCATGAAGTAGATAGTTCACTGAATCAAGTGACCTACGCCACCGTAGGTGACCCTGGCGGCACGTGATGTGGGCCACGTGGCCCGCGCGACCCGCGCGGCCGTGGCACCCGCAGAGCGCCCCGTCCCGGAAACCACAAGATCCGCACCCCCTTCCGGTTCGTGCCCCGTCGGGACGATCCTCGAAGTGTGTGGCCGTGCCCGGCCGCCGTGCTCCCAGGGGAATCAGCCATGAACCTCACCGAGAACTGGACCGTCGACGACCGCTGCACCAACTGCGACGCCGCCCGGCAGCTCGCACCGGACCTGATCCGCGAACACGCCGGACGGTCGGAGCTGATCCGCCAGCCGCGCGACGAGGCCGAGCGGCGGCAGCTGCTCGCCGCCGCCCATGCCTGCCCGACCCGCTCGATCCGTCCCGGTACCGGTCGGCTCGACCCGGGCACCGATCCCTTCCCGATCGCCCTGGACGAAGGGGTGCTGCTGCTCGGCCACAACTCCCGGCGCGCCGCCGGCGCCAACTCCTACCTGTGCCGCCGCCCCACCGGCTGGGTCATGATCGACACGCCCCGCTTCAGCGAGGTCCTCGCCGCCCGCTACGCGGAGCTCGGCCCGGTCACCGACGTCCTGCTCACCCACCGCGACCACGCCGTGCACGGCCGCGCCTACGCCGACCGACTCGGCGCCCGGCTCTGGATCCACGAGGGCGACCTGGACGCCGCCCCGGACGCCGACCAGGTGCTGCGCGGCACCGACCCGGTGGAGATCGCCCCCGGGCTGGTCGTCCACCCCTTCCCGGGCCACACCCGCGGCAGCGTGCTGTACGTCGCCGACCGGCGCTACTGCTTCAGCGGCGACAGCCTGTACTGGTCCCGCACCACCGGGGACATCGAGATGCAGGAGGCCGTGACCTGGTACTCGATCGAGGAGCAGTCCGCCTCGCTGGACCGCAGCCTGGACGCGTTGCGCTTCGAGTGGCTGCTGCCCGGCCACGGCGACCGGCGGCGGATGCCCGCCGAGGAGGCCGACCGGCGGCTGCGCGCCCTCGCCGTCCGGGCGCGGCGGCTGCGGAACGCGCCGGTGGACTTCGCGGCGCTGCGCTGGTAGCCGTCCGGGCCGGGCCCCCGGTGCCCGTGCGCCGGTGCCCGTGCGCCGGTGCCCGTGCGCCGGTGCCCGCGCCGGGTGCGCGGGGGGATGCGCCCGGCGGGAACGTCCGCGCGGGTGTGCGAGCGGGAGTGACGGGGCAGCCGCCTCTGGGGTGACCGAACCCCGAACTCCCCGCGAACCTAGGACGGTTGAGCGATGCCCACGCACACCCCGGCGCGTACGGCGCGGCCGCGGCGCTACCTGATGTGCCGCCCGACGTACTTCACGGTGGACTACGCGATCAACCCGTGGATGGACCCGGCGCAGCCCACCGACACCGCCCTCGCCGTCCGCCAGTGGGAGCGGCTGCACCGGACGTACCTGCGCCTCGGCCACACCGTCGAGCTGATCGACCCGGTGCCCGGGCTGCCCGACATGGTCTACGCGGCCAACGGCGCGACCGTGCTGGACGGCCGGGCGCTGGTGGCGACGTTCCGCCACCCCGAGCGGGCCGCCGAGTCCGAGGCCTACCAGGCCTGGTTCCGGGCGCGCGGCTACCGCGAGGTGCGCCGTGCCGGGCACGTCAACGAGGGTGAGGGCGACCACCTGGTGGTCGGCCGCCGGGTGCTCGCCGGGACGGGCTTCCGCACCTCGCGGGCCGCGCACGCCGAGGCCGAGGCGCTGTTCGGCGTCCCGGTGGTCAGCCTGACCCTGGTCGACCCGCGCTTCTACCACCTGGACACCGCGCTGGCCGTCCTCGCAGACGACCACGTCATGTACTACCCGGAGGCCTTCGACGCCCACAGCCGCTCGGTGCTGCGCTCCCTCTACCCGGACGCGATCCTCGCCGACCGCTCCGACGCCGAGGTGTTCGGGCTCAACGCGGTCTCGGACGGCCGCCGGGTGCTGCTGCCGGAGCCCGCCAGGCACTTGGCGGGCCGCCTCGCGGAGCACGGCTACGAGCCGATCCCGGTGAACGTCTCCGAGTTGCTCAAGGGCGGCGGCGGGGCCAAGTGCTGCACGCTGGAACTCAGGCCGTGACGGCGGGCGAACTCAGGCCCTGACGGCAGGAGTTCAGGCCGGGGCGGCGAGAGCTCAGGCGGTGACCAGGAGCACCTCCAGGGTGCGCGGCCCGTGCACCCCCTCGACCCGGTCGAGTTCGATGTCGCTGGTCGCCGACGGCCCCGAGATCCAGGTCTGCGGGCGCGAAGGGTCCAGCCGGGGCAGCGCGAGCGGGACGGAGGCGACCACCTGCTCGGGCGCCCGGACGACGCAGACGTGGTGGTCCGGCACCAGGGAGAGCAGCCGCCGCCCCTGGCCGGGGCCGGCGTCCAGCACGATCGTCCCGGTCTCGGCGATGGCGAGCGCGCAGCCGGTGACCACGCTGTCCACGGAGTCCAGCCGGGCGGCGGTGAGCCCGCCGTGGTCCGCCAGCAGCTCGACCCCGTCGGCGGCCGAGAGCGAAGCGGCCGAGAGCCAGGCGGCCGGCAGCCCGTCCGGCACGGCGACCGTACGGCTGCCGCGGGTGGCGAGCAACCCGGCGATCCGGTCGGGCAGTTCGGGTTCGGAGCAGCGGTGAACCAGGGCCCGGTAGTCGGCCAGGTTGTGGTGCAGTAGGTCGAGCAGCGCCGCCGGATCGTCCGTCGGGCCGTGCGCGGTCAAGTACCGGCGTGGCAGCGGCTGTTCGGGCACTCCTGCGGTGTCGCCGAGCGCGGCCCGGATCCGGCCGAGGATCAACTCCCTGGCGTTCATGTACGATTCCTCCGCCACCAGTCGCGGAACGGTTCGGCCGGGACCTCCGGCAGGTCCCGGCTGTCGGTCCAGGCCCGCCCGGGCCCGGGCAGCCGGCTCGGGTGCAGCGCGCGGGTGCGCCCGGCCAGCCGTTCGGCGGCCGCGAGTGCCGCCGGGTGGTCCAGTATGTAGCCGGCGGCGGCCATCGCGGCCCGCTCCAGCGGGTGTCCGCCCTGGTCGGCGACCCGCTCGCGCAGGTGCACCAGCACCTCGGGGATGTCGATCGCCACCGGGCACACCTCGTAGCAGGCCCCGCAGAGCGAGGAGGCGTACGGCAGGGAGGCGTCCACCGGGCTCGCGGTGCCGCGCAGTTGGGGTGTCAGGATGGCGCCGATCGGTCCCGGGTAGACCGAGCCGTAGGCGTGCCCGCCGGCCCGTTCGTACACCGGGCAGACGTTGAGGCAGGCCGAGCAGCGGATGCAGCGCAGGGCCTGGCGGCCGACCTGGTCGGCGAGCGCGGCGGTGCGGCCGTTGTCCAGCAGCACCAGGTGGAACTCGGACGGGCCGTCGCCCTCGGTCGTCCCGGTCCAGAGCGAGGTGTACGGGTTCATCCGTTCGGCGGTGGAGGAGCGGGGGAGCAGTTGCAGGAAGACCTCCAGGTCCCGCCAGGTCGGCACGACCTTCTCGATCCCGACCACGGAGATCAGCGTGCGCGGCAGGGTGAGGCACATCCGGCCGTTGCCCTCGGACTCGACGACCACCAGGGTGCCGGTCTCGGCGACCATGAAGTTGGCGCCGGAGACGGCGACTCGGGCGCGCAGGAACTTCTCCCGCAGGTGCAGCCGGGCGGCCTCGGCCAGGTCGGCCGGGCGGTCGGTGAGGCCCTCGGGCGCCGGGCGGCCCCAGTCGGCCATCCGCTCCGCGAAGATCTCCCGGATCTCGGCCCGGTTGCGGTGGATCGCCGGCACCAGGATGTGCGAGGGCCGGTCGTCGCCCAACTGCACGATCAGCTCGGCGAGATCGGTCTCGTAGGCGGTGATCCCCTCGGCGGCCAGCGCCTCGTTCAGCCCGATCTCCTGGGTGGCCATCGACTTGACCTTGACGACCTCAGGCTTTTCGATGTCGCTGCCTCCGGTGGCCCGGACGAGGTCGGCGACGATCCGGTTGGCCTGCTCGGCGTCGGCGGCCCAGTGCACGGTGCCGCCGGCCGCCGTGACGGACTCCTCCAACTGCACCAGGTAGCGGTCGAGATGGCGCAGCGTGTGGTCCTTGATGGCCTTCCCGGCGGCGCGCAGCTCAGCCCAGTCGGGGAGTTCGGCGACGGCCCGGGCGCGTTTGTCGCGGATGGTGTGGGTCGCGTGCCGCAGGTTGGCGCGCAGCTGCTCGTTCCGGACGGCGCGGGCGGCGGCCTGCGGGAAGGCGGGCATGCCGAGGAACGTACCGGTCATCGCGACGGCCTCCAGGGGTGTTCCTCGGTGCTGGCCAGGATCTCCGCGAGGTGCAGCGGGCGCAGTGCCTCGCCCCGGCGGCGCAGGGTGCCGTCGAGGTGCAGCAGACAGGAGTTGTCGGCGCCGCACAGCACCTGGGCGCCGGTGCCCAGGGCGTTGGCGAGCTTGTCCTCGGCCATGGCGGCCGACACCGCCGCGTTCTTGACGGCGAAGGTCCCGCCGAAGCCGCAGCACTCCTCCGCGCCGGGCAGCTCCACCAGCTCGAGGCCCCGGACGGCGCGCAGCAGCCGCAGCGGCCGCTCGCCCAGGCCGAGCATCCGCAGGCCGTGGCAGGAGGGGTGGTAGGTGACGCGGTACGGGAAGTGGGCGCCGACGTCCTCGACGCCGAGCACGTCGACGAGGAACTCGGTCAACTCCAGTACCCGGGGCGCCAGATCGGTGGCGGCGTCGGCGAGGGCGGTGCCCCGGCCCTCGGCGGCGGCGCGGGCGCCGATCCGCGGGTAGTTGTCCCGGACCATCGCCACGCAGGAGCCGGAGGGCGTGACCACGTGGTCGTACCCGGCGAAGGCCCGGGCGGTGCGCCGCACCAGCGGTTCGCAGGCCCTGCGGTAGCCGGTGTTGTACTGCGGCTGCCCGCAGCAGGTCTGCCCGGCGGGGAAGTCCACCGTCACGCCGAGGCGCTCCAGCAGCCGGACGGTGGCGACCGCCGTGGCGGGGTACAGCGCGTCGTTGACGCAGGTGGCGAACAGCGCGACCCGCAAGTCCGGGCTCCCTCCTACGACCCCCGCAATTCCGTACGGCCGCCGGTGAATCGGCACCGGCCCGCCCGTGATGCTACCGAGCGGGCCGGTGTGACCGTGGGAGGTCGGGCGGATATCAGGCGCCGAGCCACAGGTCCGGGCCGAAGACCTCGTAGTGGATGTCCGCCGCCGGGACGCCCGCTTCGAGCAGCTGGCCTCGGACGGCGCGCAGGAAGGGCAGCGGGCCGCACAGGTAGGCGGTGGTGCCGGCGGGGATCTCGACGGCGGACAGGTCCACCAGCCCGGTGCGCTCGGCCGGCCACTCGCCGAGCGGCTGCTCGTAGAAGACGTGCGCGGTGGCGTCCGGCAGCGTGGCGGTCAGCTGCTCCAGGTCGGCGCGGAAGGCGTGGCTGAGCTGGTCGCGGTCGCCGTGCACCGAGACGACCCGCCGGGTGGAGCCGGTCGCGGCGAGGTGGTCGAGCATCGCGGTCATCGGGGTGTTGCCGATGCCGGCGGAGGCGAGCAGCACCGGGCCGTCGCCCTCGGCGAGGAAGATGTCGCCCAGCGGGGGAGCCAGTTCGACGGTGTCGCCGGCGTGCAGGTGGTCGTGCAGGTGGCCGGAGACCTCGCCGCCCGGCTCGCGCTTGACGCTGAAGCGCAGGGCCCCGTCGGCGCCGCCGGAGAGGCTGTACTGGCGGATCTGGTGGGCGCCGTCCGGCAGTTCGGTGCGGACGGAGACGTACTGGCCGGGGCGGGACGCCGGGACGGGGAGGCCGTCGGCCGGGCGGACCAGGTAGGTGGTGACGGTCTCGGTCTCCTGGTGGCGGGCGATCACGGTGTACGGGCGCCACAGGTCGGCCGGGTCGCCGTCCACGGCGGCCTCGGCGCGAAGCCGGTCCTCGATGGCGATGAGGGCGTTGGCCATCAGCCAGTAGACCTCGTCCCAGGCGGCGGCGACCTCGGGGGTGACGGCCTCGCCGAGGACCTGGACGATGGCGGCGAACAGGTGCTCGTGGACGATCTTGTACTGCTCGTTGTCGATGCCGACCGAGACGTGCTTGTGGGCGATGCGGGCGAGCATCGCGTCCGGCCGCTGGTCGGGGTTGGCGATCAGCGCGGAGGCGAAGGCGGCTATCGAGCCGGCCAGCGCCTGGCGCTGGGTGCCGTTGGCCTGGTTGCCCCGGTTGAACAGGTCGCGCAGCAGCTCCGGGTGTGCGGCGAACATCCGGTCGTAGAAGATCGGGGTGATGTCACCGATCGCGGCGCCCACGACGGGCAGGGTGGCCTCGACGACCTCGGCGGACTTGGCGGACAGCATCGGACGACTCCTAATAGGTATCTCAGATTCGCATTAAAGGCCGTATTGCAGGGTTGAGGCCCGGGGTGTGCGGATCAGTCGGTGGGGCGGGTCGTGAGGTTGAGCAGCACCGGCCCGGTCGGGGAGGTGACCAGGTCGCCGATGGTGAGCTGGTCGAGCGAGGCGAAGAACGCCTCCTGGGCCTTGCGCAGCGCCCCGCGCAGCCGACACGCGGACCGCAGCGGGCACGGCGGGTCGCCCTCGCAGTCGACGACGTCGCCGACCCCTTCCAGCTCGCGCAGCAGCAGCCCGAGCGAACCCGTCCGACCGGCGAAGGTGAGCATCAGCCCGCCGCCGCGACCGCGCCGGGCCTCCACCACCCCCAGGTGCTGCAGCCGACTGACCACCTTCGCCGCGTGGGTGTACGGCACGGCGACCGCCTCGGCCACCTCGCGGGTGGTCGGGTTGTCGTCCTCGCCGAGTACCGCCAGGCGCATGGCGATGCGCAGGGCGATGTCGGTGCTCTTGGTCAGCCTCACGACTAGAACGCTAACGAATGCGACTCCACAACTCCAATTTCCTGCACGATTCCGATCGAGACCCTGGTCAAGCCCCGGATCCGGGCCCTGGCTCGGCCCCTGATCCGCCCCGTGTCCGGCGGCCGTCCGGAGGGCGTGCTGTCCGCCCCCGGGACCGCGTCCCGGTCGAATCTGAACAGTTGGCGACATTACCGATCAACTCCTGACGTGCCATCAGCCCGCCTTCTACGCTTCCTGCGGCTCCGGACCCGCACCAGACGCAGCGCCACCTCCACCTCCACCGACCCCTTGGAGAGACTCCGTGAGAACACGTCGTGCACCCCGGCGCGCCTGGACGGCCGTCACGGCGATATCCGCCGCCACGGCCGCACTGCTGTCCCAGCCCGCCACCGCCGAGGCCGCCGCACCGCCGCCGAGCGTGGTCGCGCAGGTGCCGGTGGCGCCGTACCCGGCCGGGGTGGCGCTCACCCCGGACGGCGCCCGGGCGTACGTGACCAGCCAGAGCACCGGCACGGTCACCGTCCTGGACACCACGACCAAGGCCGTGGCCGGCACCTTCACCGCGGGCACCGGCTCGTACGCGGTCGCCCTCTCGCCCGACGGGCACCGGGCCTACCTGACCCACCACCTGGACAACGCGGTCAGCGTGGTGGACACCGCGAGCGACACCGTCACCGCCACCGTCCCGGTCGGCACCCAGCCGTGGGGCCTGGTGCTGTCGTCGGACGGCTCCCGCGCCTACGTCAGCAACGCCGGGTCCGACACCGTGAGCGTGCTGGACACGTCGTCCGGCGCCGTGACGGCCACCGTCCCGGTCGGGGCGGAGCCGCACGGCCTGGCCCTCTCGGCGGACGGCAGGCGGCTGTACGTCGCGGCCTCCGGCGCGAAGGCGGTGACCGTCGTCGACACCGTGAGCAGCACGGTGAGCGCCACCGTCCCCGTCGGCCACAGCGCCTTCGGCCTCGCGCTCAGCCCGGACGGCACCCGGCTGTGGGCCGCCGACGGTGACGACGGCACCGCCGCCGTGATCGACACCGCGGCCGGCGCCGTACTCGGTACCGTCGCGGTGGGCAACGGCCCGTACGCCGTCACCCTCGCCCCGGACGGCTCCGCCGCGTACGTCTCCGACTACGGCGACAACGCGCTCAGCGTGGTCGACACCGCGAGCCGGACGGTCACCGCGACCGTCCCGGTCGGCGCGAGCCCGTACGGCCTGGCGCTGAGCGCGGACGGCCGGCGCGGCTACCTCGCCGACTTCACCGGCAACGCCGTGGAGGTGCTGAACTTCCCGCTGCCCGTGCCCGTGGTGACCGGGGTCAGCCCGAACGGCGGCTCCGGGGTGGGCGGCACCTCGGTGACCCTCACCGGCACCGACCTGAACGGCGCCACCGCCGTGACCTTCGGCGCGGCCGGTCCGGCCGCCGCGTTCAGCTGCACCAGGACCAGCTGCACCGCGACCGCCCCCGCCACGTCGGTGACCGGCCCGGTGGACGTCCGGGTCACCACGGCGGGCGGCACCAGCGCGGCGGCCGCCGCCGACCGCTTCACCTACACCGCCCCCAGCGCCCACCTGGGCGTCGCGCTCACCGCGACCCCGGTCAGCGAGCTGCTGGCCGGCCGGGTCGACTACACCGTCACCCTCACCGGCCAGGGCCCCGACCCGGTCACCTCGGCCACCGTCTCCGCCGCGCTGCCGGTCGGCCTGACCACGACGTCGAGCGACTGCGCCATCGCGGCCGGCAAGCTCACCTGCACGCTGACCGCCCCGCTGGCCAAGGGTGCGAGCACCACCCGGCACTTCTCGGTCCGCACCGGTCTGCTGGACCTGATCCGCAGCTGGGACGTCACCGTGGCCCGTACCGGCGGCGCGCCCGCCGACCCGTCTCCCGCCACCAGCCGGGACACCCGCAGCTGCACGGCCATCCTCGGCCTGTCGATCACCTGCCGCTGAGCACCTGACGTCCAGCCCTGGAAGGCCCTGCCCGCGTGAGCGGGCGGGGCCTTCGCCGTTCCGCCCCTTCCCCGCCTCTGGACGAAGTGTCTGGCCTGGACGTACAGTCCATCCATGCCTGCCGAAACCCCCGACCCACGCGTACGCACCCTGGAGCCGGTCTGCCGCGCCATGGCCCTGCTGCTCGGACCGTACGCCGAGGTGGTGCTGCACGACCCCGCCACCGACCGGGTACTGGCCATCTGGAACCCGATGACCACCCGCGGCCCCGGCGCCCCCTCGCTGCTCGGCGAACTGGACGCCCTGGACCCGGCCGCGCCCGACGTCTACGGCCCGTACGAGAAGCTGCTGCCGGACGGCCGGCGCCTCTCCTCCGTCAGCGCCGTGCTGCGCGACGACGCCGGACGGCCCTCGGCGGTGCTCTGCGTCAACCTCGACCGGGGCCCGCTGGACCAGGCCGCCGCCCTGCTGGCGAACTTCGCCGCGCCCACCACGCCGCGCCCCGAGCCGCTGTTCGAGCGCGACTGGACGGAGCGGATGAACGACGTGATCGGCGGCCGCGTCCGGGCGCAGGGCCGCCCGCTGGAGCGGTTCACCCGGGAGGACCGGCTCGCCGTGCTGCGCGAGCTGGACGAGGCCGGGGTGTTCGCCGTCCGCCGCGCCGTGCCCGCCGTCGCCACCGCGCTGCGGATCTCCCGCTCGACCGCCTACGCCCTGCTCGCCGAGCTCAAGCACCCCGCAGACCCCAGGAAGGACTGAGACCGATGACCCGGCTGCCCGACTTCCGGCTCGAAACCTACTTCTCCCGCTGGGAGTTCACCGCCCGCCACCACCTCACCGCCTCCGACGCCCAGACCATGACGATGGCCGAGCTGCTCGCCCTGGCCGGCCCGGAGGACCGCGAGGCCTGGGACGCCCTGTCCCTCGGCTACACCGAGACCTACGGCGACCCGGGGCTGCGGCAGGCCATCGCCGGGATGTACCGGCAGGTCGAGGCGGACGACGTGATCTGCTTCGGTGGCGCCCAGGAGGGCCTCAACCTCGCCATGCAGGTGCTGCTCGAACCGGGTGACCACGCCGTGGTGCTGACCCCCAACTACCAGTCCGCCGAGACCGTTCCGCTCTCGCTGTGCGAGGTCACCGGCGTCGCGCTGGACGCGGGGCGGGACTGGGCGCTCGACCTGGACGCGGTCGAGGCGGCGCTGCGGCCGAACACCAAGGTGCTGTCGGTCAACTTCCCCAACAACCCGACCGGCACGGTGATCGACGCCGCCGACTTCGTCCGCCTGGCCGAACTGTGCGAGGAGCGCGGCATCCGGCTGTTCTCGGACGAGGTCTACCGCGGCCTGGAGCGCGACCCGGCCCGCACCCTGCCGCAGGCCGCCGACCTCTCCGGGACGGCGCTCTCGCTCAACGTGACCTCCAAGTCGCTCGGCCTGCCCGGCCTGCGGATCGGCTGGATCGCCTGCCGGGACCGGGAGTTGCGCACCCGGCTGGAGCGGGCCAAGCACTACACCACGATCTGCAACTCGGCGCCCAGCGAGGTGCTGGCCCGGATCGCGATCACCGCCCGGGAGCGGATCCTGGAGCGCAACCGGGGCATCATCGCGGAGAACCTGCCGCGGTTCGACGCCTTCTTCGCCGAGTTCTCCGAGCTCTTCGAGTGGCGCGCCCCCGAGGGCGGCTGCGTCGCCTACCCGCGCTACCTCGGCGCGGACGGCGTGGAGGACTTCTGCACCGGGCTGGTCGAGCAGGCGGGCGTGCTGCTGATGCCCGCGAGCATGTTCCGCTCCGAGCTCACCCCCACCCCGGCCGACCGCTTCCGGATCGGCGTCGGCCGCCGCGACCCGGGCCCGGCGCTGGAGGCCTTCGCCGACTGGCTGCGCAAGCGCTGAGGCGGCCGAGCAGGCCGAGCAGGCCGAGCGGGCCGAGCAGGCGGAGCAGGCCGGGGCGGGACGTGCGGGCCGGCGTGGGACGTGCGGAAGGCCGGGGCGCCGATCGGATGGGATCGGCGCCCCGGCCTTTCACCGGGGTGCCGGTCAGAGCTTCTGCCAGGCCGGCTTGGCGGCGTAGGTGTCGCGGAAGTAGTCGGCGAGCTTGAGGCGGGAGGCGGCGGCCTCGTCCACCACCACGGTGGCGTGCGGGTGCAGTTGGAGCGCCGAGGCGGGGACGGCGGCGGCCAGCGGGCCCTCGACGGCCAGCGCGACGGCCTCGGCCTTGGCCTCGCCGGTGGCCAGCAGGACCAGGTGGCGGGCCTCCAGGATGGTTCCGATGCCCTGGGTGATGACGTGGTGCGGGACCTCGTCGATGCTGTCGAAGAAGCGGGCGTTGTCCACCCGGGTCTGCCGGGTCAGGGTCTTGATCCGGGTCCGGGAGGACAGCGAGGAGCAGGGCTCGTTGAAGCCGATGTGGCCGTCCGTGCCGATCCCGAGCAGCTGGAGGTCCACGCCGCCGGCCTCGGCCAGCGCGCGGTCGTAGGCGGTGGCGGCCGCGGCGATGTCGGCCGCGTTGCCGTCCGGGCCCAGGAAGGAGGCCTCGGTCAGGCCGAGCGGCTCGACGACCTCCTTCAGCACCACCGAGCGGTAGGACTCCGGGTGGCCGGCGGGCAGGCCGACGTACTCGTCCAGCTGGCAGATCCGCGCCCGGGAGGCGTCCAGCCTGCCGTCCCGGACCCGCTCGGCGAGTGCCTGGTAGATCGGCAGCGGGGTAGAGCCGGTCGCGACGCCGAGCAGGGCCTCGGGCTTGTCGGTCAGCAGATCGGTGATCGCCGCGGCGATGAGTTCGCCGGCCGCTGAGGCGTCAGGGACGATCACGATTTCCATACTGGGTCCACCGTTCTGAGGCGAGTCTGAGGTCTAGACCTCCGAGGTCTAGACCAGTTTGCCGTGAACGGGGCCTCCAGGTCCACCCGGGGCCGGTGTCGAAGTTCTGCGCGTCGTGCCTGGTGGGGG
>NZ_JAFLNG010000158.1 GCF_017427025.1 Streptomyces sp. FH025 | reverse complement strand
CGTGTACCGCGTGATCGATCACTTAAGGAAATCCGGGACGTCGAGCTCCTCGGCCGGGCTCTCCACGAACGGCTGCCGGGCCGGCTGCACCTGCGGCGGCACCGGGGCGGTGGCGGTCGCGGTGGCCGGGGTCTCGGTCGAACGGGCCGGGGCGGACTGGGTCTCCCCCTCCGAACGGGACGTCACCGAGCCGATGCTCCCGTACGGCCGGCCGGCCGGGCGCTCCGGGGCGGCCGGCGGGGTGGCCGGGCGCTCCGGGGTGGTGGACTTCACCACCGGGTCGCGGACGATCGCCGGCGGCTGGCCGCCGTCGAAGCCGGCCGCGATGACGGTGACCCGCACCTCGTCGCCGAGCGCGTCGTCGATGACCGCACCGAAGATGATGTTGGCCTCGGGGTGGGCGGCCTCGCTGACCAGCTGGGCCGACTCGTTGATCTCGAACAGGCCGAGGTCGGAGCCGCCCGAGATGGACAGCAGCACGCCGCGGGCGCCGTCGATCGAGGCCTCCAGCAGCGGCGAGGAGATCGCCATCACGGCGGCCGCCTTGGCGCGGTCCTCGCCGCGGGCCGAGCCGATGCCCATGAGCGCCGAACCGGCGTCCGACATGACGGACTTGACGTCGGCGAAGTCGAGGTTGATCAGACCCGGGGTGGTGATCAGGTCCGTGATGCCCTGGACACCGGAGAGCAGGACCTGGTCGGCCGAGCGGAAGGCGTCGAGAACGCTGACCTGGCGGTCCGAGATGGACAGCAGTCGGTCATTGGGGATCACGATGAGGGTGTCGACCTCTTCGCGCAGGGCGGCGATGCCGTCCTCGGCCTGGTTGGCCCGGCGGCGGCCCTCGAAGGTGAAGGGACGGGTGACCACGCCGATGGTCAGGGCGCCCAGCGAGCGGGCGATGTTGGCGACGACGGGCGCGCCGCCCGTGCCCGTGCCACCGCCCTCACCGGCGGTCACGAAGACCATGTCGGCCCCCTTGAGGACCTCCTCGATCTCCTCGCGGTGGTCCTCGGCGGCCTTGCGGCCGACCTCGGGGTTGGCGCCGGCGCCGAGGCCCCGGGTGAGTTCACGGCCCACATCGAGCTTGACGTCGGCGTCGCTCATGAGGAGGGCCTGCGCATCGGTGTTGATCGCGATGAACTCGACGCCCTTGAGACCGACCTCGATCATCCGGTTGATGGCGTTGACACCACCGCCGCCGATTCCGACGACCTTGATGACTGCGAGGTAGTTCTGCGGTGCTGCCACGTCGAAGGCCTCTCGCCTCGAATTTCCGGGTCGGCCAGGCCCGGTGAGGGGCCGTACCGACGGATGTCGATGGGGAGGGAGCCTGGTTTCTGACTGAATGTCCGAAATGCCGACCGCCGACCCCAACCCTAAACTTGACCTTTAGGGTTAGTCCTGTGCCTCCGTCACATCACCGAGGGACACAGTCCGGTGACACAGGACACTAGGTGGCTCCGGGCACGTGTTTCAACGAACACGCCGAGCTTCCCCTTTTCTTTTGAGCCTATGTGATCATCGGCCGGCATACGAAACCGGGGGTGACCATCAAGGGTCGGGCCGACACTCCGAGGCGTCAACCCCTCCCTCGGGCAGAGAATCTAGCGGATCACCCCGACACGGCCGGCGCCTCCGGCGCCGTCACGTCGAAACTGGTGCCCTTCTGCTTCATCAGCGCCAGCAGCACCCGGGCCTTCCGGTCGTTCTGCTCGGGGCTCCCCCAGCGCACCGTCGCACCCCCGCTGAGCTGCAGCTCGATGTCGTCGTACGAGTGCACCAGCACCGATCCGGCCCGCTTGGAGACCTCCTGCGGCAGCCCGGCGGCCACGGACACCGCGCCCTGCACCAGCTGGGCGCGGGAGATCACACCGTCCACGTCCTTCGCCTGCTGACTGAGCCGCAGTTCCACCACCGGAACGCCCGCCGGCGGGGCCGCCTCGGTGGCGAAGCTCACTCCGGAGGCATCCACCTGGGTGAACTGGCCGTCATCCCCCTTGACCGCGGCCACCGCGGTGCGCTGCACGACCTTGACCTGGAGGGTGTGCGGCCAGCCGCGCCACACCTCCGCCTTCGCCACCCGGGGGATCGCCTCCACCCGGTGTTTGACCCCGTCCAGGTCCACCCTGGCCAGCGGGCCGCCGGCCAGCCCGCCGATCGCCTCGCGGACCTGGTCCGAGGTCAGCTTCTCGTCCGGCGTGCCCTGGACGGCGACGTCGCGCACGTTCAGCACCGAGGAGAAGAAGACCAGCCAGGCCAGCACGCCGAGCACCGTGGCGCCGAGCACGCTCAGCACCACGATGCCCCGCCGGGAGAGCCGGAGGCGAGGAGCGGACTCCTCGTCCTCCAGTTCCTCCTCCAGAGGGTCGGCGGACCGGCCGTCAGCCACGACGGCGACCGCCCCGGTGGGCCTGGATCGCCTCGTACACCATGCCGACCAGCAGGTCGTCCGCGTCCCGGCGGCCGAACTCGGCGGCGGCCCGGCTCATGTCCCAGAGCCGCTGCGGGTCGGTGAGCACCGGCAGCACGTTCTGCAGCACCCAGTCCGGGGTCAGCTCGGCGTCGTCCACCAGCAGGCCGCCGCCGGCCTTGACCATCGGCTGGGCGTTCAGCCGCTGCTCGCCGTTGCCGATCGGCAGCGGCACGAAGGCGGCGGGCAGGCCGACCGCGGCCAGCTCGGCCACCGTCATGGCACCGGCCCGGCAGAGCATCAGGTCGGCGGCCGCGTAGGCGAGGTCCATCCGGTCGATGTACGGCACCGGGCGGTAGGGCGGCATCCCGGGGACGTCCGCGACCTGCGGCAGCTCGTTCTTCGGGCCGACCGCGTGCAGGATCTGCACGCCGTACTGCTGCAGCCGCGGGGCGATCGAGGTGATCGTCTCGTTGAGCCGACGGGCGCCCTGGGAGCCGCCGGAGACCAGCAGGGTGGGCAGCCGCTGGTCGAGGCCGAAGTAGTGGCGGGCCTCAGGACGGGCGGCGGCGCGGTCCAGGGTGGCGATGGTCCGGCGCAGCGGGATGCCGATGTACCGGGAGTCGCGCAGCTTGCTGTCCGGGGTGGAGACCGCCACGAAGTCGGTGTAGCGGGCGCCGATCTTGTTGGCCAGGCCCGGCCGGGCGTTGGCCTCGTGCACCACGATCGGCACACCGGCCCGCTTGGCGGCCAGGTAGGCGGGCATCGCGACGTAGCCGCCGAAGCCGACCACGGCATCGGCGTTGACCCGCTCGATGATCTCCTGGGCGGCCCGGACGGTGCCGCGCAGCCGGCCGGGGACGGTGATCAGCTCGGGGGTGGGCTTGCGGGGCAGCGGGACGGCCGGGATCAGCTCCAGCTGGTAGCCGCGCTCGGGCACCAGTCGGGTCTCCAGACCGCGCTCGGTCCCCAGGGCGGTGATCCCGACGGACGGGTCGTGCCTCCGGAGGGCGTCCGCGAGGGCCAGCGCCGGCTCGATGTGACCGGCGGTCCCCCCGCCGGCGAGTACGACATGCACCGAAATTCACCGCTCCCTGCGTGCCGGCCGGGGGGCCGGGCGCGCTGTGGTTCGTCGTCGTGGCAGCACCCGGGCCAGTCGCTTCCTGATCCGGGAGTTCTTGCTCCGGGCGGCCAGGGCCGCCTTCGCGCCCGAGGTGCTGCGTGCCAGGCACAGCAGCACTCCGATCGCGGACATGGCCGACAGCATGGCGGAACCGCCGTAGGAGAACAGCGGGAGCGGGACGCCCGCGATGGGCAGCAGTCCCAGCGCCGACCCCAGGTTGATCACGGCCTGCGCCATGATCCAGGTGGTGGCGGCTCCCGCGGCGTACCTGACGAAGGGATCCTTCGTACCGATGGCCACACGGATACCCGCGTAGCCTAGTGCCGCGAAGAGACCGATCACCGACAGCGTCCCCACCAGACCGAGTTCCTCGCCGGTCGCGGCGAAGATGAAGTCCGTGTGCGCCTCGGGCAGCTGGCCCCACTTCTCCACGCCGGCGCCCAGGCCGGTGCCGAAGCCACCGCCGAGCGCGAACGAGTAGACGCCGTGCAGGGCCTGGAAGCAGGCGCCCTCCGGGTCGAGCTTGGTGACGCCTATGCAGCCCAGGCGCTCGGCGCGGTGCGGGACGGTGATCACCAGGGCGGTGCAGACCACGACCGCCACCCCGAGGGTGGCCACGAACAGCCGCAGCGGCGCTCCGACCATCCACAGCAGCGCGAACAGCATGGCGACCAGGATCATCGAGGTGCCCATGTCGCCGCCGATCATGATCAGCGCGAGCAGCAGCAGGGCGCCCGGCACCAGCGGGACCAGCAGGTGCTTCCAGGAGTTGAGGGTGCCGGCCTTCTGCTTGCGGGCGAGCAGGTCGGCGCCCCAGAGCACCAGTGCGAGCTTGGCGAACTCGGAGGGCTGGAACTGGAAGAACCCGAAGTTCAGCCAGTTCTGGTTGCCGTTGATCCGCACTCCGATGCCGGGCACGGCGACCAGCGCGAGCGCGCCGATCACCCCGAACATCACCGGGTAGACGATCACCCGCAGCACCGCCAGCGGAACGGAGGCGAAGCCGATCAGCAGGACCAGGCCGAGGATGGCCGAGATCAGCTGCTTGAGGAAGTAGTACTGCGCGGTGTGGTGCTGGTTCAGGGCGAGGATCTGCGAGGCCGAGAAGACCATCATCAGACCGAGCACCACCAGCAGCAGCGTGGTGCCGACGATCAGCAGGTACGGCGTGAGCGGCCGGTCCAGCCAGTACCGGACGCGGGCCCGCAGGGCCTGCAACCGTCCCAGCGGACCGGCCGACTTGTACTTGGTCGTGGTGGCGGAGATCACTCGCCACGGCTCGGCGGCGTCCTGCTTCCCAACGCCGGAATCCGCCCTGCCCTGCCCCGCCACCGCTCCCCGCTCACTCTCTCCGTACGACGCCCGCGCGTCGACCCGCTACTCGTTCCCCAGCTCCCGGACGGCCGCCGCGAACAGGTCGCCGCGCTCGCCGTAGTTGGTGAACATGTCCATCGAGGCGCAGGCCGGGGCCAGCAGCACCGTGTCACCCGATTGGGCGAGCGACGCGGCCGTGCGAACCACCTCGGTCATCGCCACCGCGCCAGTCTGGCCCTCGGCCGCCTCGATCACCGGCACATCCGGAGCGTGTCGCTCCAGCGCCTCGCGGATCACCGCGCGGTCCTGGCCGATCAGCACGACCGCGCGCAGCCGCTCGGCCGAGCCCTGGACGAGGTCGTCGAAGGTCGCGCCCTTGGCCAGGCCTCCGGCGATCCAGACGATCGGCCGGTAGGCGGCCAGCGAGGCGGCGGCGGCGTGGGTGTTGGTGGCCTTGGAGTCGTCGATGTACGTGACCTCGCGGACCACGCCCACCTCCGCGATCCGATGGGCGTCCGGGCGGAAGGCCCGCAGGCCCTCCCGGACGGCCTTCGGCTCGACCCCGTACGCCCGCGCCAGCGCCGCCGCGGCGAGCGCGTTGGCGATGTTGTGCGGGGCGGGCGGGTAGACGTCCTCGACGGTGCCCAGCTCGGCCGCGTTCTTGGCCCGGTCCTCGATGAAGGCGCGGTCCACCAGCAGGCCGTCCACCACGCCGAAGTTCGACGGGCTCGGCGCGCCGAGGCCGAAGCCGATCGCCCGGCAGCCCTCCTCGACGTCGGCCTCGCGGACCAGCGCCTCGGTGCCCGGGTCGGCCAGGTTGTACACGCAGGCGACGGTGTTGCCCTCGTAGATCCGGCCCTTGTCGGCGGCGTAGGCCTCCATCGAGCCGTGCCAGTCGAGGTGGTCGGGGGCCAGGTTGAGCACGGCCGCCGAGTGCGGGCGCAGCGAGGGCGCCCAGTGCAGCTGGTAGCTGGAGAGCTCGACGGCGAGCACGTCGTACGGCTCCTCGGCGAGCACCGCGTCCAGCACCGAGACCCCGACGTTGCCGACGGCGGCGGTGCGCTTGCCGGCCGCCGTGAGGATCGAGGCGAGCATCTGGACGGTGGTGGTCTTGCCGTTGGTGCCGGTGACGGCCAGCCAGGGGGCGGGCTCGCCGGTGCCGGGCAGCGGCCTGCGCAGCCGCCAGGCGAGCTCGACGTCGCCCCAGACCGGGACGCCGGCCGCCTCGGCGGCGGCGAACAGCGGGCTGTCGGGGGCCCAGCCGGGCGAGGTGACGATCAGCTCGGTGCCCTCGGGCAGGCCGGCGCCGTCGCCCAGGCGCACCGCGATGCCCAGGGCCTCCAGCTCGGCGGCGCGGGCCTTGAGGCCCTCGCCGCTGCCGCCGTCGACCACGGTGACGCGGGCGCCGAGGCCGTGCAGGACGCGCGCGGCGCTGATGCCGGAGACGCCGAGGCCTGCGACGACGACGGGCAGGTTCGTGAAGTCGGTGTTCGTCATCCGGTCCGGTATCCCGCGTAGAAGAGGCCGAGGCCGACGGCCACGCACAGGCCCTGGATGATCCAGAAGCGGACCACGACCAGGACTTCGCTCCAGCCCTTGAGTTCGAAGTGGTGCTGCAGTGGTGCCATCTTGAAGACGCGCTTGCCGGTCATCCGGAAGGAGCCGACCTGGATGATCACCGACAGGGTGATGATCATGAAGAGGCCGCCGAGCAGGATGAGCAGCAGCTCGGTGCGCGAGCAGATCGCGAGGCCGGCCAGGGCGCCGCCGAGGGCGAGCGAGCCGGTGTCGCCCATGAAGATCTTGGCGGGCGAGGTGTTCCACCACAGGAAGCCGAAGCAGGAGCCCATCAGGGCGGCGGCGACCACCGCGAGGTCCAGGGGGTCCCGGACGTCGTAGCAGGCGTTGGTGGCGGAGAAGAAGTAGGCGCAGCTCTGCCCGTACTCCCAGACGCCGATGAAGGTGTAGGCGCCGAAGGCCATCACCGAGGCGCCGGTGGCGAGGCCGTCCAGGCCGTCCGTCAGGTTCACGCCGTTGGAGGTCGCCGCGATCATGAAGTACGCGAAGATGACGAACAGC
The DNA here is from genome assembly GCF_017427025.1 of Streptomyces sp. FH025. Taxonomy (GTDB): domain Bacteria; phylum Actinomycetota; class Actinomycetes; order Streptomycetales; family Streptomycetaceae; genus Kitasatospora. Next base: position 5,630 of record NZ_JAFLNG010000158.1, on the reverse strand, counting down.
ACCGGGCCGATCGACCACTCGAAGTCGCGTACGAAGGACAGCTTCTCGGAGGCCGGGCTGAGCCCCCGGTCGTCGTGGAACTGGAGCGCCAGGATGGCGAAGGCGAGGCCGACGATGGACTGGCCGGCCAGCTTCGCCTTGGCCCGCAGACCGAGCGAGCGGCGCTTGACCACCTTGATGTAGTCGTCCAGGAAGCCGACCAGGCCGAGGCCCGTGGTCAGGAAGAGCACCAGCAGCCCGGAGGCCGTCGGGCTCTCGCCCGTTATCGCCTTCGTGGCGAAGTACGCGATCAGGGTCGCCAGGATGAAGGCGATGCCGCCCATCGTGGGCGTGCCCTTCTTGCTGTGGTGCGCCTTGGGGCCGTCGTCACGGATGTACTGGCCGTAGCCCTGACGGGCGAGCAGCTTGATCAGCGCGGGCGTGCCGACCAGCGACAGCACCAGGCCGATCAGCCCGGAGAAGAGGATCTGCTTCATCATCGGGCAGCACCGTCCGCCAGGAGGGCCTCGGCCACCTTCTCCAGCCCCACCGAACGGGACGCCTTCACCAGGACCACATCCCCCGGTCGCAGCTGACTGCGCAGCAGCTCGACCGCCGCGTCCGCGTCGGACACCAGCACCGACTCCTCACCCCACGAACCTTCGTTCCTCGCGCCGAGTTCCATGCAGGCCGCCTCGCGTCCGCCGACCGCCACCAGCTTGGTGACGTCCAGCCGGACGGCGAGCCGCCCGATGGCGTCGTGCTCGGCCAGGCTCTCCTCGCCGAGCTCCCGCATCTCGCCGAGCACCGCCCAGGTGCGGCGGCGCTCCGGGCCACGGCCGCCCATCGAGACCAGCGCCCGCAGCGCGGCCCGCATCGAGTCGGGGTTCGCGTTGTAGGCGTCGTTGACGACGGTGACACCATCGGCCCGGTCGACGACCTCCATGCGCCAGCGGGACAGCGCACCCGCCTCGCCCAGGGCAGCGGCGGTGTCGTCGACGGACATCCCGAGCTCCGTCGCCACCGCGGCGGCGGCGAGGGCGTTCGAGACGTGGTGCTCACCGTACAGGCGCAGCTGCACGGGCGCGGAACCGGCCGGGGTGGTGAGCGTGAAGGATGGCCGTCCGGTGGCGTCCAGACGAACGTCCGTCGCCCGGACGTGGGCGTCCTGGGATTCCCCGAACAGGACCACCTTCGCCCTGGTACGGGAGGCCATCGCGCGCACCAGCCGGTCGTCGGCGTTGAGGATCGCGGCGCCGTCGGCGGGCAGCGCCTCGACCAGCTCGCCCTTGGCCTCGGCGATCGCCTCCTGGGAGCCGAACTCGCCGACGTGGGCGGTGCCGACGTTGAGCACCAGGCCGATCCGGGGCGGGGTGATCGAGGTGAGGTACTCGATGTCGCCCTTGTGCCGGGCGCCCATCTCCATGACCAGGTGCCGGGTGCCGGCCTCGACCCGCAGCGCGGTCATCGGGTGGCCGATCTCGTTGTTGAGCGAGCCGGGCGGGAAGACGGTCTCGCCGTGGCGCTGGAGCAGCTGGGCGATCAGGTCCTTGGTGCTGGTCTTGCCGGCCGAGCCGGTCAGCGCGACGACGGCGGTGCCCTCGGCGCGGGCGACCACGGCGCGGGCCAGTCGGCCGAGCGCCTCCACCACATTATCGACCAGGACGGCGGGCACGCCGACCGGGCGGGAGGCCAGCACCGCGACGGCGCCGGCCTCGACCGCCGTGGTCGCGTAGTCGTGGCCGTCCACGTGCTCGCCGACGAAGGCCACGAACAGGCCGCCGGGGCTCACCTTCCGCGAGTCGACCTCGACCGGGCCGGTGACCAGGGCGTCCGGGTCCGCGCCGTCCAGGGTGCCTCCGACGGCGGAGGCCACCTCGGCGAGGGTCAGTGCGATCACTGCTGCTCTACTCCTCGGTCGCCCCGCGCGGCCTCGGTCCGCGCGATGGATTCGCGCAGCACCTCCCGGTCGTCGAAGGGGCGGATCTCGTCTCGTACGTACTGGCCGAGCTCGTGGCCCTTGCCGGCCACCAGCACGGTGTCCCCCGCCCGGGCGCGGGCGACCGCGAGCCGGATCGCCTCGGCCCGGTCGGGGACGACCAGGACGGCCCCGCGCTCGGCCTCGGGCACCGCGGCGGCGCCGGTCAGCATGCTGGCGAGGATCGCCAGCGGGTCCTCGCTGCGCGGGTTGTCGCTGGTCAGCAGGGCGGTGTCGGCGAGGCGGGCGGCAATGGCGCCCATCGGGCCGCGCTTGTGCGGGTCGCGGTCGCCGCCGCAGCCGATGACGACGTGCAGGCGGCCCTCGGTGACCTCGCGCAGCGAGGCGAGGACGGCCTGGAGGGCGTCCGGCTTGTGGGCGTAGTCCACGACGGCCACGAAGGGCTGTCCGGCGTCCACCCGCTCCAGCCGGCCCGGCACGCCGGGGACGGCGGCCACGCCGGCCACGGCGTGCTCCAGCGGCAGCCCGGCGGCGACCAGCGCGGTGATCGCGGCCAGCGCGTTGGAGACGTTGAACGGGCCGGGCAGCGGGACGGCGGCGTCGGCCTGGGCGCCGTCCGGGCCGAGCACCCGGAAGGTGGAGCCGATCGGGCCGAGCTTGACGTCCACGGCCCGCCAGTCGGCGCCCGCGTCGCCGGCGGCGGAGAAGGTCGTCACCGGGATCTCGGCCTCGGCGGCGAGCCGGCGGCCGTACTGGTCGTCCAGGTTGACCACGCCGCGGCGGGACTTGCCGGGCTGGAACAGCCGGGCCTTCGCCTGGAAGTAGTCCTCCATGTCCGGGTGGAAGTCGAGGTGCTCGGGCGTGAGGTTGTTGAACAGCGCGACGTCGTACGCCACCCCGTCGGTGCGGCCGAAGACCAGGGCGTGGCTGGAGACCTCCATGGTCACCGCGTCGGCGCCGCGTTCGGCCATCACGCCGAGGATCGCGTGCAGGTCGGTGGCCTCGGGGGTGGTGCGCTCGCTCTTGATGCGCTCCTCGCCGACCCGCATCTCGACGGTGCCGATGACGCCGGGGTTGCGCCCGGCGCCGCGCAGGCCGCCCTCCACCAGGTACGAGGTGGTGGTCTTGCCGTTGGTCCCGGTCAGCCCGATCATCAGCAGCCGCTCGGACGGGCGGCCGTAGACGATGGCGGCCAGCTCGCCCATCAGGGCCCGCGGCCGGTCCACGACCAGCAGCGGCAGGCCGGTGGGGGCCGCCAGCTCGGCGCCGGCCGGGTCGGTGAGCACGGCCACCGCGCCGGCGTCGGCGGCCTTGGCCGCGAAGGCCGCGCCGTGGTGGTTGGCGCCCGGGAAGGCCACGTACACATCGCCCGGGCGTACCGCGCGGGAGTCGTGGGTGACGCCGGTGACGGCGCCGCCCTCGACGGTCGGCAGGCCCAGGCGGGCGGCCAGTTCGGCCAGCGGCAGAGCGGGGGTCCCGGTCGGGCGGGGCGGACTCACGGTGGTTTGATCGGGTTTCGGCACGGCGGGAAGGCTATCCGCCGAAGGGTGCCCAGGGCCAAACCGGCCCTGCGCCGCGTCGCCGTCCCGACCGGCCCGCTGGTTGCTCATGCTCGCTCACGGCTTCCACTCGACGGGCAGGTTGGGCGCCTGGCTGCCGCTCGGCGGGACCTGCATGGTCTTCAGGGTGAACTCCATCACCTGCTTGAACACCGGGCCGCACAGCTGACCGCCGAAGTGGCCGTTGACCGGGCCCTGGAGGGTGCAGGAGACGGTGTACCGGGGATTGTCGGCGGGGGCGAACCCGATGAAGGACGCGGTGTAGCCGTCGTAGCCCTTGCCGTCGGCCGCCCCCCGGTTGGCGGTACCGGTCTTGCCGGCGACGCGGTAGCCGGGGATGGCGGCCTTGCCGCCGGTGCCCTGCTCGTCGTCGACGACCGACTCCAGCATCGAGGTGAGGGTCTTGGCGGTCTGCTCGCTGACCACCCGGGTCTGCTCCCCCGGCGCGGTCGGGACGTACTTGCCGTCCGGCCCGGTGGTGCCCTGCACGATGCTGGGCGCGACCCGCACCCCGCCGTTGGCGATGGTCGAGTAGACCGAGGTGGCCTGGAGCGCGTTCATCTGCAGCGGGCCCTGCCCGAAGGAGATGTTGTACTTCTCCGAGGCGACCAGGTCCTCCGGCTTCTTGAGCATCCCCTGGGCTTCCCCGGGGAAGCCCAGGCCGGTCGGCTGAGCCACGCCGAACTTGCGCATGTAGCCGTCCAGCACCTGGTTGGCCTTCAGCTGGTCGCCGCCGCCGAGTGTCTCCACGGCCTCGATGGTGCCGATGTTGGAGGACTTGGCGAGCACCCCGGCCAGGGTCAGGTACCAGTCGCCGTGCTCGACGTCGTCCTTGAACTGCTGGCCGGCCCGGACCAGCCGGTTCGGCACGGTGACCTTGGTGTCCCAGTTGGCCGTACCCGAGTCCAGGACGGCGGCCAGGCTCATCAGCTTGGCGGTGCTACCCGGCTCGTACGCGTCCTGGAGGGCCGGGTTCCCCATCTGGGACTGCTTGGCGGTGGACAGGTCGCCCGGGTTGAAGCCGGGTGCGGTGGCCATCGCGATGACCTGGCCGGTCTTCACGTCCTGGACCACCACGTAGCCCTTCTCCGCACCGGAGTTGGCCACCTGGTCCGTGATCGCCCGCTGGGCGGCCCACTGGATGTCCCGGTTGATGGTCAGCTTGATGTCGGTGCCCGGCACGGCCGGGTCCTTCGAGCCCCCCGCGGTGGGCACCAGCCGCCCGCCGGCCTGGGCGTAGCTGCTGTGGCCGTCCTTGCCGGCCAGCCGCTTCTGGTACTGGAGCTCCAGCCCGCCGGCGCCCTGGCCCTCGCCGTTGACGAAGCCGACCAGGTTGGAGGCCAGCCCGTCGGCGGGGTAGATCCGCTTCTGGGTCTCCTGGTTGAACACCCCGGCCAGCGGGTTGGCGCACTCGTTGTCCACCCGGGTGCGCCCGCCCTGGTCGGCGGGCTTGCCGAGCAGCTTCTTCTGCACCTGGCAGGCCCGCGAGCCGGCCTGCTTCTCCAGCGTCGACTTGAGGTCGCTGATCTGGTTCTTGGCGGCCGGGGTCTGCGCGGCGGCGAGCCGCTTGTAGCGGCTCTTCGGGGTGTGCAGGTCGCCGGCGAGCTTCTCCTTGGACACGCCGAGGATCGGCGACAGCAGGGCGGCCGCCTGTTCCGGCGCGTCCGGGATGCCGGTCGCCTCGGGGGTGAACATCGTCGGGTCGGCGGTGATGTCGTACGCGTCGACGGTGGACGCCAGCGCGACGCCGTCGGAGGACGTTATCGAGCCGCGTTCGGCGGTGATCGGGATGTTCAGGTAGCGGTTGGTGTTGGCGTCGGCGGCCAGCGCGTCGGAGTCCACCAGCTGGAGCTGCACCAGGCGCCCCGCGAAGACGGAGAACACCAGCGACAGCACCACGGTGATCACCCGCAGCCGGCGCTTCGGCTCGGCCAGCTTGAGCGGCTTGGGGCGCTGCGGCCCACGGGGCTTCGGGCGCGGCCGCACCGCCGCCTGGCTGCGGGCCGGCGGACGGCCCTCGGGGCGGCGCTGCTGCGGGGTGCGCGGAGTGCGGCCGGTGGCGCCCTTGGCGGGCTGCGCCTTCGCGGGCTGGGCCTTGGCCGACTGGCTGCGCGCGGGCTGGCCCTTGCCGGACTGGCCGCGGGCCGTCTGGC
>NZ_JAFLNG010000157.1 GCF_017427025.1 Streptomyces sp. FH025 | reverse complement strand
CCAGCACCGCCAACCGCCCCCTGGCGATCCCCAGTACCTGCTCGGACGGCCGACGGGAGAGCACGTCCCCGTCCAGACAGTCGAGCAGCGGCCGGATGTCCTCCAGGGTGAGCCCGGCCGACACCAGCGCGCGGATGTTGCGCACCCGCACGACCGCCGAATCCCCGTACTCGCGGTAGCCGTTGGGCTCGCGCTCGGAGTCGATCAGCCCGGCCTCCTCGTAGTGCCGCAGCGCCCGGGCGGTACTGCCCGTCCGCCGCGCCAGTTCACCGATCCGCACCCGTACGGCCCCCTCCACCGCCCCGGGGCGTCAGCCCACCAGCGCGCCCCCGTCGACCGACAACACTACGCCGGTCACGAACGAGGCCTGCGGCGAGGCGAGTCGGGTGATCGCCCAGGCCACCTCCTCGGGCCGGCCGATCCGGCCCAGCGGGGTGTGCTCCAGCTGCCACTCGCGCGTCGCCGCCCGCTGCTCGGGGCCGTACCCGGAGTGGTCGGCGATCGGGGTGTCGATCGCCCCGGGCGCGACCGCCACCACCCGGATGCCGCGCGGCGCCAGCTCCACCGCCCAGCTGCGGGTGATCGTCTCCAGCGCGGCCTTGCTCGCCGCGTACACCGCGTTGGACGGCCAGCCGCGCTGCCCGACGGCGGTGCTGACGTTGACCACCACCCCCCGGCTCTCGCTCAGCGCCGGCAGCGCGGCCTGCCCGAGCAGCACCGGCGCGACCAGGTTGGTGGCCAATAGCGCCTCGACGCCCGCCCGGTGGTAGCCGCCGAGGCCCTGCCCGCTCTGCACGATCCCGGCGTTGTTCACCAGCACGTCCAGCCGTCCGTACCGAGCCAGCGCCGCCCCGACGATCGCCTCCGGGGCGTCCGGCCCGGTCACGTCCGCGACCAGCGGCTCGATCAGCCCCGGGTGCGCGGACGCCGTCTCCGCCAGCGGCCCGGGCCGCCGCCCGACGGCCAACACCCGCGCCCCCTCGGCCGCGAAGGCCCGCGCGGTCTCCCGCCCGATCCCCGTTCCGGCTCCGGTGACCACCACGACCCGACCCTCTACCGCGTTCACAGTGTCCATGCGCCAACCCTGCGACCCTGCCGCCAGCGTCAGGGTCAAGCGGGAACCGTCGCATCGCGGATAAGGTCGCGGCACACGTACCCAGGGGGAGAACGACCATGAACGATCGACGGCCCGAAGACCGCCATCCGACCGCCGAGGGCCTGCTGCTGCGGCCCTTCGAGGACGCCGACGCCCCGGCGCTGGTCGAGGCCTACCGGGACGAGACGCTGCGGCGCTTCACCCGCCGCCCGATGGCCGACGTCGAGCAGGCCGCGCGCTGGCTGGCCCTCCAGTACGAGGGCCGGGCGGCGGGCACCCGGTACAGCTTCGCCGTCCTGGAAGCGGGCGAGGCGGGCGAGGCGGGCGAACTGGTCGGCAACGTGGCGCTCAAGCGCGGCGCCCCCGGCGGGGAGACGGCCGAGGTGGGGTACTGGACGGCGGCCCCGGCCCGCGGTCGGGGCGTGGCCCCGCGCGCGGTGGAGGCCCTCACCGCCTGGGCCTTCGACGTCTTCGCCCACGACGGCCTGATCCGGATCGACCTGCTGCACGAGGGGGACAACGCCGCCTCCTGCCGGGTCGCGGAGAAGAGCGGCTACGCGTTCACGGAGATCGTCCCGGCCTTCCCGCCCTATCCGCTGGACGGCCACCGGCACTCCCGGAAAAGGCTGGACGCGGCCGAACGGCACAGGTCAGAGTAGGCGCATGGCTTCTCTGGTACGACACGTGACGATCGATTGCGCCGACCCGCACGGCCTGGCGCTGTTCTGGGCCGAGGCGCTGGACGGCACCCTGGGGGAGGACGACAACCCGGGTGACGAGGAGGCGGTGGTGAACTCCGCCGGCGCCTCGCTGCTCTTCATCCGGGTGCCCGAGGGCAAGACGGTGAAGAACCGGGTGCACCTCGACCTCCAGCCGCAGGACCGCAGCCGGGACGAGGAGGTGGAACGCCTGGTCGCTCTGGGCGCCACCCTGCTGGCGGACCGCCGCACCCCGGACGGCAAGGGCTGGGTCACCCTCGCGGACCCTGAGGGCAACGAGCTGTGCATCGAGCGCAGCCACGCCGAGCGCGTCACCACCGGCGAGGCCTGACCGGCCGTTCGACCGGTCAGACGGGCCACTCGCCCATGGCCGCCCGCCAGTTCCACGAGGATCTGCGCGGGCGGCCGTTCAGTTCCCCGCGCCCGGTGCACCAGAGCAGGACCTCCGCCGGCTGCGCGTCCGGCTCCTCCGGCGCGTCCGGGAAGAGCCGGTCGAGCACGAAGCGGCACAGCGGCCCGGCCGGGACGTTCCAGTCGCGGTCCCCGGTGTGCGGGGCGAGCACCGCGAGCGAGGCGTCCAGGGCGGTTCGTACGGCGTCGCCGTTGCGCATGATCGCTCCTTCGCCTTCGGCGTCGACTTCGACGGACCGTCACACGATAGGCGTAGCCCTCGGGCCACCGCCGGGAGTTCATCCGATAATCGATCCTGTCTGACGCCCTTCGGCACACGCATCGAACGAGCAGGCAGGTACCCCATGGCCAGAATCGCCGTGATCGGCGCCAACGGCGGCATCGGCAGCGCCATCGTCGAGGAGGCGGCCGCCCGCGGTCACGAGGTCACCGCCGTGGTCCGCGACCCCGACCGCTACCGGGGCGCCGCCGCCTCCGTGGAACGCGGCGACGTACTGGTCCCGGCCGACGTGGCCCGGATCGCCGGCGGCCAGGACGCCCTGGTGAGCGCCGTCGGCGGCGGCGACGGCCCGGGCCACGTCGCGCTGATCGAGCCCGCCGCGCGTTCCCTGGTCGAGGGTCTGCGGGCGCTCGGCGACACGGCGCCCCGGCTGATCGCGGTCGGCGGCGCGGGCAGCCTGGAGACGGCACCGGGCGTACGGGTCTGGGACACCCCGGGCCTGCCGGAGCCGCTCCTGCAGATCATGCACGCGCACGGCGCGGCGCAGGACTACTACCGGACGGTCTCCGACATCCGCTGGACGGTGCTCAGCCCGGCCGCCGAGATCGGCCCGGGGAAGCGGACCGGCCGCTACCACACGGGCCTGGAGCAGTTGCTCACCGATGGCAAGGGGCGCAGCCGGATCTCCATTCCGGACTACGCGGCCGCCCTGCTGGACGAGATCGAGCAGCCCGAGCACATCGGGGAGCGCTTCACCTGCTGCGCCCTGTGACCGGAACCCGGTGCGGGAGGCGTCAGCCCAGTTGGACCGACCGCTTGGCCAGCCCCATCCAGAACCCGTCGATGACGCTGCGCTGACTGCCGAGGTCGGCCTCGCCGGCGCCGAGGGTGACGAACAGCGGGGCGAAGTGCTCGGTGCGCGGGTGCGCCAGCCGTCCGGCCGGGGCCTTGTGCTCGAAGTCGAGCAGCGCGTCCAGGTCGTGGGCGTCCAGGGCCCGCTTGCCCCAGTCGTCGAACTCGGCCATCACCGAGGTGATCCGGCCGTCGCTGCTGAGCGCCCGCAGGTTGTGGGTGAAGAAGCCGCTGCCGATGATCAGCACGCCCTCGTCGCGCAGCGGGGCGAGCTTGCGGCCGATCTCCAGCAGCCGCTGCGGGTCGAGGGTGGGCATGGAGATCTGCAGCACCGGGACGTCGGCCTCCGGGTACATCTCCACCAGCGGCACGTACGCGCCGTGGTCGAGCCCGCGGTCGGGGATGTCCTGGACGGGCGTGCCGGGGGCGCGCAGCAGCTTGCGCACGCGCTCGGCGAGTTCCGGTGCGCCGGGGGCGGCGTACTGGACCCGGTAGTAGTGCTCGGGGAAGCCCCAGAAGTCGTACACCAGCGGGATCGTGGTGACGGCGCCGACGGCCAGCGGGGCCTCCTCCCAGTGGGCGGAGACCATCAGCACGGCCTTGGGCCGCGGCAGGTCGGCCGACCAGGCGGCCAGCTCGCCCGGCCAGATCGGGTCGTCGGCGAGCGGCGGCGCGCCGTGCGACAGGTACAGGGCGGGCATGCGCTCGGGGGCCGCGGTGCTCATGGCGTCCTCCTCGGGGGAGTGGGATCCCCGGGGGGATCGTCGCGAGTAGTTCAAATTTGAACGTCTACAACAGACGGTACACCTTCGTTCGAATTTGAACAACGGGATAGTCTTCACCCCATGTCCTCACTGAACGAACCCCGCTGGCTCGACCAGGACGAGATGGCCGCCTGGCGGGGCTTCGTCACCGCGAGCAACCTGCTCAACCGACGGCTGGAGCGCCAGCTCAAGGAGGACTCCGGCCTCTCGCACCAGCAGTACGAGATCCTGGTGCACCTGTCCGCCGCCTCCGGCGACTCGCTGCGGATGACCGAACTCGCCGACAAGCTGGTCACCTCCAAGAGCGGCCTCACCTACCAGGTCACCCAGCTGGAGCGGATGGGCCTGGTCGCCCGCCGCTCCTGCCCCAGTGACGTGCGCGGCGTCATCGCCGAACTCACCGACCAGGGGCGGGAGACGATGCGCCAGGCCGCCCCCGGGCACGTCGCCCTGGTGCGCGAGCTGCTGATCGACGTGCTCACCCGCGAGCAGCTCGCCGTGCTCGCCGAGGGCCTCGGCGAGGTCAGCGCCCGGCTGAGACAGGACGACACGCCCTGATCCCCGACTGATCCCCGAGCGCTTTCGAGCGCCTCAATCCCCGAGCGCCGCCGCCCGCTCCCGCAGCAGCTCCCGTTCCCGCTCGTTGTGGGTCAGCTCCGCCGCCCGTTCGAACTCCGCCCTGGCCTCCGCCACCCGCCCCAGCCGGGCCAGCAGATCGCCCCGCACGCTAGGCAGCAGGTGGTAGCCGCTCAGCGCCGGCTCCGCCGCCAGCGCGTCCACCAGCTCCAGCCCGGCGGCCGGCCCCCGGGCCATCGAGACGGCCACCGCCCGGTTCAGCGCCACCACCGGCGAGGGCGTCAGTGCGAGCAGCCGCTCGTACAGCGCGGCGATCATCTCCCAGTCGGTGTCCCGGTACCGCCGCGCCTTGGCGTGGCAGGCGGCGATCGCGGCCTGCACCGAGTACGGCCCGGTGCCCGCCCGTTGCAGTGCGTCGAAGCCGCGCCGGATCAGCAGCCCGTCCCAACGGGCCCGGTTCTGCTCGGCCAGCAGCACCGGCCGCCCGTCGGGCCCGGTCCGGGCCGCCGTCCGCGAGGCCTGGAACTCCAGCAGCGCGGCCAGCCCGTGCACCTCCGGCTCGGCGGGCATCAGCCCGGCCAGCACCCGGGCCAGCCGCAGCGCGTCCTCGCACAGCTGCGGGCGGAGCAGGTCGGCCCCGGCGGTGGCCGAGTAGCCCTCGTTGAAGACCAGGTAGACGACCTCCAGCACGGAGGACAGCCGCTCCGCCCGGTCCTGCCCGTACGGCACCTCGAACGGCACCCGGGCCTGCGCCAGCGTCCGCTTCGCCCGGACGATCCGCTGCGCCACCGTCGACTCGGGCACCAGGAAGGCCCGGGCGATCTCCGGGGTGGTCAGCCCGCCGAGCAGCCGCAGGGTGAGCGCGATCCGGGCCTGCGCCGACAGCACCGGGTGGCAGGCGGTGAAGATCAGCCGCAGCAGGTCGTCGTCGATGTCGTCCGGCTGCACCGGCTCCGGAGGCGGCACGTCCTCCAGGGAGCGCCCCACCTCGGCGAGTTTGCGGGCGTACACCTCCCGGCGGCGCACCAGGTCGATCGCCCGCCGCTTGGCGGTGGACGTCAGCCAGGCGCCCGGGTTGTCCGGGACGCCCTCGCGCGGCCACTGCTCCAGCGCGGCCACCAGCGCGTCCTGCGCCAGCTCCTCGGCGATGCCCACGTCCCGGACGATCCGGGTGACCCCGGCGATGATCCGCGCGGACTCGATCCGGAACACCGTCTCGACCGCCGTCGCCGCAGCTCCGTTCCCCGTCGCCGCAGACCCGTCCCCCGCCACCGCAGCTCCGTCCCCCGTCTCCCGCTCCGTCACGGCCACCCATCAGAGCAGCCGGCGGAGCGGGAGGCAAACACCGTCGCAGGGGCTACTTCGGCGGCTCCGGCATCTCCTCGATCTGCCGGACCTCCGCCACGACCGGCCAGTGCGCCGGGTGGGTCTGGAGGAAGCGGCGGGTCCACTCCAGCGCCTCGGCCTTGTCCTTGCACTGCATGATGGCGTAGCCGCCGACGACCTCCTTGGTCTCGGTGAACGGCCCGTCGGTGTAGCCGACCTTCCCGTCGGTCCAGGTCAGCCGGGTGCCCTGGGAGGTCGGGGTCAGCCCGCCGGTCTCCAGCATCACCCCGGCCTTGGTGATCTCCTCGAACAGCGCCCCCATCCGCTGCTCGAACCCCGGGTCCGGCTCCCAGCTCCCGCGGGCGGTCTCGTCGATGCGGATCAGCGACATGAAGCGCGGCATGGTGACTCCTCGGTCGAACGGGCGGGGCCTCTCCCCGCCTCTCACCCCTGCGTCGAACGGGAGGGCGCCGATTCGACACCCGCCGCGAGAAATTCTTCCGCCGGAACCGGCGGATAGCGCGATGACCAGCACGATGATGATCAGTTGTGTCATGGCCGAGCATCACCGCTGGTCGTGAGGGGTGCGGGCGAAGCGCTCAACCACTCGCCCGGGGCGGGTTTCCGTGCCAACATGCCCCATATGGGGACGATTCTGCACGGCACCCTGGTCACCCTCCGCCCGGCCACCGCCGACGACATCCCGGAGCTGGTGGCGATCCGCGGCACGCCCGAGGTGTTCGCCCGCTGGCGCGGCGGTGACGACCTGGCCGACGAGGTCGCGGGGGAGTTGGAGTCGCCCGACACCCAGACCTTCGCGATCGAGGTCGGCGGCCGGGTGGTGGGCGCCATCCAGTGGTACGCCGAGAACGACGACGAGTACCGGCACGCCGGGATGGACCTCTACCTCGACCCGACGGTGCACGGCCTGGGCCTGGGCACCGACGCCGTGCGCACCATGGCCCGACACCTGGTGCACGACCACCACTACCACCGGCTGGTGATCGACCCGGCCGCGGACAACGCGGCCGCGATCCGCTGCTACGCCAAGGTCGGCTTCCGCCCGGTCGGCACCATGCGCCAGTACGAGCGCGGCCCGGACGGCAGTTGGCACGACAACCTGCTGATGGATCTGCTCGCGGACGAACTGCTGGACGGCTGACGGCGGTCGGTCGCCCCCAGGGCGTCAGGTGCGAGGGTGTGCAGACATCTTGTCAGTCGATCGCCCTGACCTGTACAGACACCTCAACGCCACAGGAGCGATCGGAACTGCTCTCCTGGCGTTCTTCCCGAAGTACCGAGCGGTAGCTAGCGTTCCCCCGCCAATCCCCGGCGGCCGGTCACCCGGCCCCGGGCCCCACCGGATTGACGGATCCCTCCCCAGGAGAACGCCCATGCTCCCGCGTCGTACGGCCACCGCCCTCACCTCGGCGGCCGCCGCCGCACTGCTGCTCGGCGGCACCGCCCCGACCGCCTCCGCCGCCTCGGCGAGCCCGACCACGCTGTCCGTCCTCGCCTTCAACGTCGACCTCGGCACCGCCGTCGTCGACAGCACCCAGAACGAGCAGGCCGCCCGCCGGACCCCGGTGGTCGAGCAACTCGTCCGTCAGCACAACGCCGACGTCGTCATCCTGGACGAGCAGTTCAACAACAGCTCGACCGCCGACATCAACACCAAGCTCGCCGACCTCTACCCGTACCGCACCCCGGTGGTCGGCCAGACCTGTTCCGGCGGCGGCTGGACCGGCATCAGCGGCAACTGCTCCAACTCGTGGTTCGTCATCAACGGCGGCACGATGATCCTCTCCAAGTACCCGATCACCGCCCAGTACGCCCACGTCTTCAGCAACTCCACCTACGGCACCTGGGACTACCACGCCAACAAGGGCGCGGCGCTGGTCCGGGTGAACAAGAACGGCGGCACCGCCTGGGTGGTCGGCACCCACCTCCAGGCCGACGAGTCCGGCACCTCCACCGACACCACCCAGTCGACCCGGCTCGGCCAGCTCGCCGAGATCCGCGCCTGGGTCGACGGGATCGTCGGCAGCGGCGCGCCGGTGCTGATCGGCGGGGACCTCAACGTCGAGTACTTCCACGGCCAGGGCCGCGGCGACCACACCAACGCCCAGAACGCGGTGAACGGTGTGCTCGGCACCCCGGCCACCGACCCGAGCCAGACCCGCACCACCATGGACTGCCCGGTCTCGGCCTGGTGCCAGTACATGGCGGGCGTCGAGACCTTCCCGACCGACTACCGGGACGACCTCGACTACCTCGGCTACCTCAACGCCCCGGGCCGCCCGGTGCCGACCGCGATGTCCAACGTGAAGGTCGACTTCGACCCGCAGGCCGGCTGGACGCCGGGGCAGCTCGACACCGTCGCGCCGAGCGACCACTACCCGGTCGAGGCCACCTTCCAGCTGAACTGACGCACCGCTCCGGTGATGTGAGATCAGGCCGGAGCCGGGCAGCCGCAGGAGCGCCGCACCACCAGCTTGGCCGGGAACGTCCGGGCCCCGGCGGCGCGGCGCTCGGCCCCGCCGAGGACGAGCTCCAGCGCGGCGCGGGCCATCTCGTCCTGCGCGGTGGTGACGGTGGTCAGCGCCGGCCCGGCGATCACCGCCTCGGCGATGTCGTCGAAGCCTGCCACCGCGAGGTCCTCCGGCACCCGGATGCCGAGGTCGTCGGCGGCCCGCAGCAGGCCGATCGCCTGGTCGTCCGTCGCGCAGAACACGGCGGACGGCCGGTCGGGCCGGCTCAGCAGGGTGAGCGCCTCGGCGTGCGCCCGGACCCGGTCGAAGGGCGCCGCGGTGAGCCGCCCCTCGACGGGCAGCCCGGCCTCCGCCAGCGCCGCGGCCCAGCCGGCCGTCCGCCCGGTGACCGGGTCGTGCGGGCTGAGCGCCAGGGTGCCGCCGAAGCAGTGCACCTCGGCGTGGCCGTGGCCGAGCAGGTGGTGGACCACCTCGCGGGCGCCGCCCTCGTCGTCCGCCACCACGGCCACGCCCTCGGCGCTCTCCGCGCGGTGGTGCAGCAGGACCACCGGGGTGCCGTCGGCCGAGTCGAAACCGGTCAGCCCGGGGGTGGCCGGGTCCTGGGTGACCAGGATCAGGCCGTCCACCTGCATGCCGAGGAAGGCCCGGATGTAGTGCGCCTCGCGCTCGTCGGCATAGTCGGAGTTGCCGATCAGCAGCAGTCGGCCGTGCTCGGTGGCGGCCTGCTCGACGGCGTGGGCGAGCCCGGCGAAGAAGGGCTGGCGGGCGTCCGGCACGACCATCCCGAGCAGGTTGGTCCGCCGCCGGGCCATCGCCTGGGCGACCCGGTTCGGGCGGTAGCCGAGCTCCTCGACCGCCGCGAGCACCCGGGCCCGAGTGGCCGCTGCCACCGGCCGCGGCCCGTCGTTGATCACATAACTCACGACCGCCGTGGACGTCCCCGCCACCCGCGCCACATCGTCCCGTGTCACCCTCGCCATGACCGTTGAGCCTACACAGCCCCTCCGACCAGCTCGTTTCCGCTGCCTGCGGCGCCCCCGGACGGCCCTCCGGGCTTGCGGGGCGGGCGGCGCCGTGCCGAGGCTGGCGGGACGGGGGCGGCAGCCGGTGCCGCCGCTGCCGACCGTGGGAGCAGGTCGATGAGCACGCCGCCGCACCGCCGCACCGCCTGGCCGAACCGCCGCGCCAACCGGTCGCCACGCCAGGCCCTACGCCGCGTCGGGCACGATCACGGTCAGCGAGGTCTCCTGGAGCAGGAAGCCCAGCGACTCGTAGACCCTGCGGGCGGGGTTGCCCTCGGACACCACCAGGTGCACGTCGGCGAGCCCGCGGGCGGCGGCGTCCGCGATCGCCCGGCGCAGCAGGTCGGCGCCGAGGCCGCGGTAGCCGCGCTGCGGGTGGCGGAAGACCTCGGCTATCCACGGCAGGCCGTCTCGGTCGGTCAGCACGAGTCCGCCGACCACCCGGTCCTCGGCGTCCACGGCGAGCAGGCTGGACGGCAGCATCGGCCCGATGACCTTCCCGGCGATCAGCGGGCCGATCCGCTCCGCGACCGCCAGGGCGTCGTCACCGGGGAAGTGGTCCACGTGGCCGGGCGCGAAGGCGGCCCGCCACGACTCCAGCAGCTCCTCGGGCGCGCGGTCGCAGGGCACCGCCCGCAGGCCCTCGCGCAGCGGGGCCCCGGCCCACTCGGCGGGCGGCGGATCGGCACGCAGGTCGCGCCGGAAGGTGTGGGCGTGCCGGAGCACCTTCGCGCCGCCGTCCACCAGCCGCCGCCCGAGTTCGGGAGTGCCGGAGACCACCCAGCCGGGCAGCTCGGTGCGGATGAACTCCGCGGCGTCCACCGATTCGTCCAGTACCTCCAGCAGGTCGGCCCAGGGCCGCCCCTCGCGTTCGCCCAGCTGGTAGCGCAGCACGGGCGCCCCGCCGCCGCCCTGCTTGACGACCCAGTCCGCCTCGGCCATGGCCCCACCTCATTCACGAGATCGTTCGTCGGCGGCTCATGCTCACCAGATCCGGACGTTCGGGGCAACAGGTTTTCGAGCGGCGGCCTTCCGGACGACACGCGCGTGACGGGTCCGTGGCGGGTGCTCAGCCCACCCTCCGACGGGTGCTCAGCCCACCGCCGCGGCGCGCAGGCAGAGCACGTCCGGCAGGTGGGAGAGCAGCAGCGACCACGTCTCGCCCTCGTCGCGGCTGCCGTACACGTCGCCGGTCCGGTTGCCGAAGTAGATCCCGGCCGGGTCGGCGTCGTCGGTGCGCAGGGCGTCGCGCAGCACGATGCCGTAGTGGTCCTCGCCGGGCAGGCCGTTGGCGAGCTGGTCCCAGCTGGTGCCGCCGTCGGTGGTGCGGAAGACCCGGCAGCGGCGGCCGGGCGGGATGCGGTCGTCCGCGCCGCCGAGCGGGAACAGGTAGGCGGTGTCGCCCCGGCGCGGGTGGGCGGCGACGGCGAAGCCGAACTCGGCGGGCAGCCCGTCGACGATCGAGCGCCAGCTCCCGCCCCAGTCGTCGCTGCGGTAGACGCCGCCGTGGTTCTGGAGGTAGAGCCGGTCGGGGTGGACCGGGTCCTGGGCGATCTTGTGGACGCACTGGCCGAACACGGGGTACTGGCTCTCCGGCGGGAAGAACTCGGCCCGCAGCCCGGCGTTGGAGGGCTCCCAGCTGTCCCCGCCGTCCTTGCTGCGGTAGACGCCGCCGCTGGAGACGGCGACCAGCAGCCGCTGCGGGTCGCGCGGGTCGGTGAGGATGGTGTGCAGGCCCTGGCCGCCGTAGCCGGCGCCCCACTCGGGCCGCTGGGGGTGGTTCCAGAGCGACTCGACCAGGCCGAAGGTCTCGCCGCCGTCGGTGGAGCGGAACAGCGCGGCGGGCTCGGTGCCGGCGTAGACGACCCCGGGAGCCTCCGGCCCGGCAGGCTGGAGCTGCCAGACCCGGGTGAGCGAGGCGCCGGTGCTCTCGGGGAAGCGGATCGCCGGCCGCGACGGCTCGTTCCAGCTCGCGCCGAGGTCGTCGGAGCGCCAGACCGAGGGCCCCCAGTGACTGCTGTCGGCGCCGACCAGCACCCTGGTCCGGCCGTCGCGGCGGTCGATCGAGACGGAGTAGATCGCGTTCATCCGGAAGTGCGGCCCGCTGAACTCCCAGTTCAGCCGGTCGCGGCTGCGGCCGAGAAAGAGGCCCTTCTCGGTTCCGACGGCCAACAGCACCTCGGTCATGCCACACCACCTGGTTACGAGTACGGCCCCCGGGACGCCTCCCCGAATGCCAGTGTCCCGCCGTCCACCGGTGGCCACACTTCGCCGCGCCGCCCGCCCGGTGAGGGCGCTACCCCCGGCAGCCCTCCAGCAGCCGCAGCCACACCTCGCTGATCGTGGGGTAGGCCGGGACGGCGTGCCAGAGCCGGTCGATGGGCACCTCGCCGACCACCGCGACGGTGGCCGAGTGCAGCAGTTCGGCGACGGCGGGGCCTACCAGGCAGGCGCCGACGATCACCTCCCGGTCGAGGTCGAAGACCGCCCTGGCCCGGCCGCGGTAGCCGTCGGCGTACAGCGAGGCTCCGGCGACGGCGCCGATCTCGTGGTCGACGGCCTTGACCCGCAGCCCCAGTTGCTCGGCGGCGGCCAGGGTGAGGCCGACGGCGGCGACCTCCGGCTGGGTGAAGACGACCTGTGGCGCGCCCGCGAGGTCAGCGGACGCGGCGTGCGCGCCCCAGCGCGAGGTGTCCAGCGCGCGCCCCTGGGCGCGGGCGGCGATCGTCGCACCGGTGATCCGGGCCTGGTACTTGCCCTGGTGGGTGAGCAGCGCCCGGTGGTTGACGTCCCCGGCCGCGTAGAGCCACTCGCCGTCCACGCCGAGCACCGTGCAGCTGTCGTCCACCTCCAGCCAGCCGCCCGGGTGCAGCCCGACCTGCTCCAGCCCGATGTCGGCGGTGCGCGGCGCCCGGCCGGTCGCGTACAGCACCTCGTCGGCGGTCAGCGTGTCGCCGTCGCCGAGGGTCAGCGTCACCGGCCCGGAGGCGTCCGGGCGCTCCAGCGCGGTGACCACGGTGCCGAAGCGCAGGTCCACCCCCGCCTCCCGCAGGCCCTCGGCGACGAACTCGCCCGCGAAGGGCTCCATCCGCGGCAGCAGCCCGTGGCCGCGCACCAGCAGGACCAC
>NZ_JAFLNG010000156.1 GCF_017427025.1 Streptomyces sp. FH025 | reverse complement strand
ATCTGCACCTTCAGGAAGGCCGAGGTGATGTCCGCGAGCCGGTCCACCAGGGCGGCCCACAGCTCGGGCTGCCCGTACATCATGGCCTTGGTGTTCTCGTGGTTCTTGGAGGGCCCGCCCTCGACCAGGTAGCTGGCCAGGGTGTACGGCGCACCCGCGAAGCCGATCAGCGGGGTCTCGCCGAGCTCGTCCACCAGCAGGCCGACGGCCTCGGTGATGTAGGGGACGTCGTCGGGCTCCAGCGGGCGCAGCCGCTCGAGGTCCTCGAAGGTCCGGATCGGATCGGCGATGACCGGACCGACGCCGGCCTTGATGTCCACGTCGATGCCGACGGCCTTGAGCGGCACCACGATGTCGCTGAAGAAGATCGCCGCGTCCACCTTGTGCCGGCGCACCGGCTGCAGGGTGATCTCCTTGACCAGCTCGGGCCGCATGCAGGACTCCAGCATGGGGATGCCCTCGCGGACCTTCAGGTACTCGGGCAGCGAGCGGCCCGCCTGGCGCATGAACCACACCGGGGTGTGCGGCACCGGCTCGTGCCGGCAGGCGCGCAGGAACGCGGAGTCGTGCGCGGCGCCGCGGCGCACGGGGGTGGGTCGGCCGCCGCTGGGGGCCGCCGTCGGGTCTGCCGTAGTCTCGCTCACGGGTCAAATCTTCGCATGCGCCCCGGCTCGGACCCCCCGACCGGCCTCGTCGGTTCCTCCAAGATCTGGCCGGGTTTGCCGTTCCGGCACGCCGCGCGGAGAGAAGTTGCGGCGATAACCCGGGTTTTCGACCTAGTCTTCGGGTCATGGCAGCGGTCGGAGGGCACCCCGCGCAGGGTGGCGGAGCAGGTGGCGGAACGGGTCGCGAGGGGGCGCCGAGCGAGTTCCGGGCCGCCGTGGAGGCCCTGGACGGGGCACGGCTTCGGCCCGAGCTCCAGCTCTCCCCCGCGCCGGCCCCGCGCCGGCTCGCCCCGTACGCGTTCGCGTTGACCGCCACCGTGGAGGTGGACGGCGAGGAACTGGCCGACGGCCGGCTGGTGCTGCTGTACGACCCGGCCGGGCAGGAGGCCTGGAACGGGGAGTTCCGGGTGGTCACCATGACCCGGGCGGAGCTGGAGCCGGAGATGGCCGGCGACCCGATGCTCTCCGAGGTCGGCTGGGCCTGGCTGCTGGACGCGCTGCAGGCGCACGGCGCCGGGTACGCGGAGCCGTCCGGCACGGTGACCCGGGCCTCCTCGCAGTACTTCGGCGGCCTGGCGGACCGCCCGTCCTCCACCGAGATCGAGATCCGGGCCTCCTGGACGCCGGCCGACGGCCGGTTCGAGCGGCACCTGGCGGCCTGGGGGGACCTGCTCTGCATCAGCGCCGGTCTGCCGCCGGCCGCGCCGACCCCGCAGGGCCCGGCCGAGGTGACGTCACTCGGCGGGGTGGTTCCGATGCCCTCGCGGCGACGCCCGCGGTCGCACTGACGGGGGGCGTCCGGGCCGGGCGGCACCTCCCGGCCCGCAACGCCACCCCCAGGGCTGACGGAGTGTGACTTCGATCGCGCTCTGTGTCAATTAACTGCCCGAAAACGACCAATCCGCGAAGGTTCTGATCGATTTTGTGCGAATTCCGGGCATGTCGCATCACTCATATGCGCGATTTGTCCGTATTGTTACTCACTAGATCGTGATCTTTCGCTAAAGCCGGGCGCGGTTGCTGCCGAAGCAGACTGTGACCCTTTCCGAACGCGGAACACTCCGAACCGCCCCCATCGGGGTTCCGTCCGCCACTCCCCGCAGGAGGCCTGGTGTCGGTCCTTCTTGAGCACCCCGCAAACGTGGTCGCCTACCGGCCGACCAAGCCCACCGCCATGGTGGTCATCGCCGATCCCCGCGTCCGAAACACCGTCACCCGTCACCTGTGGGCGCTCGGCGTCCGCGATGTGATCGAGGTGTCCTCGATCGCCGAGGCCCGCCCCCGGGTCTCCACTCCGCGCGACATCTGCGTCGCCGACGTACACCTGCCCGACGGCTCCGGGCTGACCATCCTCGCCGAGACCCGCGCCGCGGGCTGGCCCAACGGCCTGGCCCTGTCCGCCGCCGACGACATCGGCGCCGTCCGCAGCGCGCTGGCCGGCGGTGTCAAGGGCTACGTGGTCACCGGTACCCGCACCAACGTGGCGATGCCGGGCCGCCCCGGCCTGCCGCTCGGCGCCGCCGGGCTGGCCGGTCGAATGCGCCGCCCCGGAATGCCGGGCATGCCGGGTGCCGGCGGCGCCCCGGGCGTCCCCGGAACCCCCGGTGCGCCGAGCCCCCAGCAGGCCGCCTACCGCGAGCTGTCAGGCCGCGAGGTCGAGGTGCTGCGGCTGGTCGCCGAGGGCCAGTCGAACAAGGCGATCGGCGTGGCGATGGGCCTGTCGGCACTCACCGTGAAGAGCCACCTCGCCCGCATCGCCCGCAAGCTCGGCACCGGCGACCGCGCAGGGATGGTCGCGGTCGCACTGCGCACCGGCATCATCCACTGAGCCGATCGGACACCACCGCTGCGGCGGCTCAGGAGGAACGTTTCCTCCTGAGCCGCCGCAGGCTCTCTCACTGGCCCGGCGGCCCCCGGACGCCCCGAGCCCCCGCCCGGAGGCGAGCGGGCGGGCGACGGTCTGACCAGTCCGACAACACTCCCGGTTCCGAGGACCGTCGTACCCTTGGTGGGTGACCGACGCCGTAGCAGCCATCCCAGAAGAAGCAGCCCCGGTCCCGCTCCTTGAACCGAAGGAGGGGATCCCGCCCGTCGTGGCGGACGAGCAGGCGCTGGCCGCCGTGGTCGCCGCCTTCGCCTCGGGCACCGGACCGGTCGCCGTCGACGCCGAGCGCGCCTCCGGCTACCGCTACGGGCAGCGCGCCTACCTCATCCAGCTGCGCCGCGCGGGTTCCGGCTCCGCCCTGATCGACCCGATCGCCTGCCCCGACCTCAGCGGGCTGGGCGCCGCCATCGAGGACGCCGAATGGGTGGTGCACGCGGCCACCCAGGACCTGCCCTGCCTGGCCGAGGTGGGCATGAGACCGCGGCAGCTGTTCGACACCGAGCTGGCCGGACGGATCGCCGGCTTCCCCCGGGTGGGCCTGGGGCCGATGACCGAGAACGTGCTCGGGCTGAGCCTGGCCAAGGAGCACTCGGCGGTCGACTGGTCCACCCGCCCGCTGCCCGAGCCCTGGCTGCGCTACGCGGCTCTGGACGTCGAGGTGCTGGTCGAGCTGCGCGACGCACTCGAACAGGAGCTGGACGCCCAGGGCAAGCTCGGCTGGGCCCTGGAGGAGTTCGCCTCGATCGCCGCCGCGCCCCGCCCGGCCCCGCGCACCGACCCGTGGCGGCGCACCTCGCAGCTGCACAAGGTCCGCCGCCGCCGCCAGCTGGCCGTGGTGCGCGAGCTGTGGCTGGCCCGCGACCGGATGGCGCAGGAGCGCGACGTCTCCCCCGGACGGGTGCTCTCGGACGCCGCGATCGTCAACGCCGCGCTGGCCATGCCGCTGAACGTCGCCGCGCTGCAGGCCGTCCAGGGCTTCGGCCCGCGGGTGCACCGGCGCCAGCTGGAGCAGTGGCTGGCCGCCGTGCAGCGCGCCCGGGAGATCCCGGAGAACCAGCTGCCGCCGGCCGCCGCCCCTCACGACGGACCGCCGCCGCCGCGGGCCTGGGCCGAGAAGGACCCGGTGGCCGCCGCCCGGCTCTCCGGTGCCCGCGCCGCCGTCAGCGAGCTCGCCGAGCGCCTGCACCTGCCGGCCGAGAACCTGATCACCCCCGACCTGGTGCGCCGGGTCTCCTGGCAGCCGCCGATCGAGCTCAGCCCCGAGGGCGTGGCCGCCGCGCTGCGCCGGCTCGGTGCCCGGCAGTGGCAGGTCGACCTGGTGTCGCCGGCGGTGGCGACGGCGTTCGCCGCCGCGATCACGGCCAAGGACTGACCGGGCGCGGAACGCCCGGGAGGGTACGCCGAGAAGGGGACGTCGTCCGTACGGACGGTGTCCCCTTCGGCGTATCCGGGGAGCCTTCCTGGTGGGAGGTGCCGGAGGACGTGGCGCGGGACACACGCGAACCCTCCGAGGGGCCTGGGCAGGTTGGTTACCGACCGGTAGCATGACGGTGATGCGGCGCCGCCCCGGCCTTCGCCGGCGGCGGCCTGCCCACCTCGTAATGTTGGTCCCTGGGAGGAGAGCCCCCGTGCCTCGTACCGCGAGGGACGTCGTCTTCGTCGATGGCGTCCGCACCCCGTTCGGCAAGGCCGGCCCGAAGGGCATCTACCACGAGACGCGCGCCGACGACCTCGTCGTCAAGTGCATCCGGGAACTCGTGCGCCGTAACCCGAACCTGCCCGTCGAGCGCATCGACGAGGTCGCCATCGCGGCCACCACGCAGATCGGCGACCAGGGTCTGACCATCGGGCGCACCGCCGCCCTGCTGTCCGGCCTGCCGAAGTCCGTCCCGGGCTACGCGATCGACCGCATGTGCGCCGGTGCGCTGACCGCCGTGACCACCACCGCCGGCGGCATCGCCTTCGGCGCGTACGACGTGGTCGTGGCCGGCGGTGTCGAGCACATGGGCCGCCACCCGATGGGCGAGGGCGTCGACCCGAACCCGCGCTTCGTCTCCGAGAAGCTGGTCGACGAGTCCGCCCTGTTCATGGGCATGACCGCGGAGAACCTGCACGACCGGTTCCCGCACCTGACCAAGGAGCGCTGCGACGCCTACGCCGTGCGCTCGCAGGAGAAGGCCGCCAAGGCCTACGCCAACGGCGACATCCAGCCCGACCTGGTGCCGATCTCGATCCGCAACACCAACCCCGAGGTCGGCGAGACCGGCTGGGGCCTGGCCACCGTGGACGAGCCGATGCGCCCGGGCACCACGATGGAGTCGCTGGCCAACCTCAAGACCCCGTTCCGCCCGCACGGCAACATCACCGCGGGCAACTCGGCCGGTCTGAACGACGGTGCCACCGCCTCGCTGCTGGCCGCCGAGGACGTCGCCGAGGAGCTCGGCCTCCCGGTCAAGATGCGCCTGGTCTCCTACGCCTTCGCCGGCGTCGAGCCCGAGGTCATGGGCATCGGCCCGGTGCCCGCCACCGAGAAGGCGCTGGCCAAGGCCGGTCTGACCATCGACGACATCCAGGCCTTCGAGATCAACGAGGCCTTCGCCGTCCAGGTGCTGTCCTTCCTCGACCACTACGGCATCGCGGACGACGACGAGCGGGTCAACCCGTACGGCGGTGCGATCGCCTTCGGCCACCCGCTGGCCTCCTCGGGCGTGCGCCTGATGAACCAGCTGGCCCGCCGCTTCGAGCAGCGCCCGGACGTCCGCTACGGCCTCACCACGATGTGCATCGGCTTCGGCATGGGCGGGACGATCATCTGGGAGAACCCGCACTTCGAAGGTGGTAAGTGACGATGACCAACACCACTGAGCTGCTCCAGCACGGCGCCGAGCTGTTCCCGGGCGAGGTCGTCACGACCGCGCACGTCCGTCACCTGGACCTGCCGCTGCAGGCCGGCCGGCTGGCCCTGATCACCCTGGACAACGGCTTCGACCACACCAAGCCGACCACCTTCGGCCCGGGCTCGCTGCTCAAGCTGAACGAGGCGCTGGACCAGGTCGAGGCCGAGGCCGCCGAGGGCGCGATCGTCGGTGCCGCGATCACCGGCAAGCCGTTCATCTTCGCGGTCGGCGCCGACCTCAAGGGCGTCGAGCTGCTCAAGCAGCACGCGGACGCGCTGGCCATCGGCAAGGGCGGCCACGAGGTCTTCAAGCGGATCGCCGCGCTGCCCGTCCCGACCTTCGCCTTCTACAACGGCGCGGCCATGGGCGGCGGCGTCGAGGTCGGCCTGCACTGCGACTACCGCACGGTGTCGGCGGGCGTTCCGGCCTTCTCGCTGCCCGAGGTCTTCCTGGGCCTCGTCCCCGGCTGGGGCGGCTGCACCCTCCTGCCGAACCTGATCGGCGCCGGCAAGGCCGTCAAGGTCATCATCGAGAACTCGATGAACCAGAACAAGCAGCTCAAGGGCAAGGACGTGTTCGAGCTGGGGATCGCCGACGCGATCTTCGAGCCGGCCGACTTCCTGGAGCAGTCGCTGCTGTGGGCCGCCAAGGTCGTCAAGGGCGACGTGGTCGTCGAGCGCGAGGCGATCGACCGCGGCAAGGCCTGGGACGACGCGGTCGCCTGGGGCCGGCTGGTCGCCGACGCCAAGGTGCACGGCGCCGCTCCGGCCGCCTACAAGGCGCTGGACATCATCGCCGCCGTCAAGGACGCCGACTTCGCCGACAAGGCCAGCCTCCAGGCCGGCTTCGACGCCGAGGACGCGGCCCTGGCCGACCTCATCATGAGCGGCGAGCTGCGCAGCGGCATCTACGCCTTCAACCTGGTGCAGCGCCGGGCCAAGCGCCCGGTCGGCGCGCCGGACAAGTCGCTGGCCCGTCCGGTGAGCAAGGTCGGCGTCGTCGGCGCCGGGCTGATGGCCTCCCAGCTGGCGCTGCTGTTCGCCCGCCGTCTGGAGGTGCCGGTGGTCCTCACCGACATCGACCAGGAGCGCGTCGACAAGGGTGTCGGCTACGTCCACGCCGAGATCGACAAGCTGCTCGGCAAGGGCCGGATCGGCCAGGACAAGGCCAACCGTCTCAAGGGCCTGGTCACCGGCTCGCTCGACAAGGCCGCCGCCTTCGGCGACGCGGACTTCGTGATCGAGGCCGTGTTCGAGGAGATGGGCGTCAAGCAGACCGTCTTCGCGGACCTGGAGAACGTGGTCTCGCCGACCTGTGTGCTGGCGACCAACACCTCCTCGCTGTCGGTCACCGAGATGGCCTCGAAGCTGAAGCACCCCGAGCGGGTCGTCGGCTTCCACTTCTTCAACCCGGTCGCGATCCTGCCGCTGCTGGAGATCGTCCGCGGCGAGAAGACCGACGACGCGTCGCTGGCCACCGCCTTCGCCGTGTCGAAGAAGCTGAAGAAGACCTCGGTGCTGGTCAAGGACGCCCCGGCGTTCGTGGTGAACCGGATCCTGACCCGCTTCATGGGCGAGATCCAGAACATCATCGACGAGGGCACCCCGATCGCCAGCGTCGAGAAGGCCGTCGAGCCGCTCGGCCTGCCGATGTCCCCGATCGTGCTGCTGGAGCTGGTCGGCCCGGCCATCGCCCTGCACGTCTCGGAGACCCTGCACGGCGCGTTCCCGGAGCGGTTCACCGTCTCCGAGAACCTCGGCAAGGTGGTCAAGGCCGGCAAGCGCGGCTTCTACACCTGGGTGGACGGCAAGCAGGTCCTCGACCCCGAGGTGCTGGAGCTGCTGTCCTTCGGCGACTCGGTGCTCACCGAGGAGCAGGTCCTCAGCCGCTCGCTGGAGGCCGTGGCGCAGGAGATCGGCCTGATGCTGGAGGAGGGTGTCGTCGCCGAGGCGCAGGACATCGACCTCTGCATGATCACCGGTGCCGGCTGGCCCTTCCACCTGGGCGGGATCACCCCGTACCTGGACCGTGAGGGCGTCTCGGAGCGGGTGAACGGCAAGAAGTTCCTCGCCCCCGGTGTGGCCTCGGTGCCCGCGTAAGGCGTAGCGCAGCGGTACGGAGGTCTCGGCGCTCCCCGTGCTCCCCGTGCTCCCGGCGCTCTCAGTGCTTGAGGCGGTAGACGACGGTGTCGCCGATGACGCCGATCATCTCGTAGTGGGTGTCCAGCAGGTTCTCGATCCGGGGGACCAGCACCGGCTGGTACGGAGCGACGCCGGAGTCGTCCACGAAGATCTCGGGCAGGCCGTTGGCGAGCTCCTTGTCGAAGGTCTGCCAGGCGTTGCTGACGCTGTACTGCTCGCCGACGTTGGCGCTGCCGTCCTTGCCGCCGCTGTAGTTGGTGAGGAAGCCGGCGGTCAGGTAGCGGCTCGCGGGCTTGCGGTCGGCCAGCCAGTACAGCTCGGGGTGCATGCCCCAGACCAGCATCGTGTCCTTGGGGGTGGTCTGGGCGGCGACCGCGGTGGCGACCTCGGTGTTGCGGCTCATCTGCTCCCCCGGCCAGGCCAGGGCCAGGGCCCAGAAGACGGTGGCGGCGACCGTGGTGTACGCCAGGACGGGCTTCCAGCGGATCGCCGAGGTGGCGACCGCCCCGGTGCCCAGCAGCACCAGCGGGGGCATCAGCTGGAGGTAGTAGTGGCCGAAGAAGTGGAAGCCCACGCTGACCGCGACGGCCGAGGAGAGCAGCCAGACCCACAGGTCGGTGGTCGAGCCGTGCTCCTCGCCGGCCACCGGCAGCGGGCGGTGGCGGTACTTGAACCAGAGCCGCCGGCCGACCGGGTACAGGAAGCCGAGCCCGGCCGCGGCCAGGATGCCCAGGTTGCCGAGGGCGCGGCCGAGCATCTGGAGCCAGGCGCCGCCGAAGGAGGCGTAGTCGCCGCTGCCGGTGACCACCCAGAAGAGGAAGCCCTTGGGCTTGGTCAGGATGACCGCGACCAGCGCTATCGGGACCGCGAAGCCGAACCCGATCTTGAACAGGGCGGGCGGCCAGCGCACGCCTCGCCGGCGGGTGTCCTGGAGCAGCATCCAGAGCACCGGCAGCATCACGGCTCCGCCGGTCTGCTTGGTCAGCGAGCAGAGCGCCACGGCGATGCCCGCGGCCAGCCAGCGGCGGCGCTCGGCGTACCGGAAGGCGGCCACCATGGCGGGCAGCATGAAGACCTCGAAGGTCGCCGCCTGGGTGTCCTCCGGGGAGAGCCCGATGGAGACCAGCAGGTAGAGCAGTCCGGCGCCGGCCCCGGCCCGGTTGCCCCAGCGGCCGCGGGCGATCGAGGCCAGCAGGATCGCGGTGACCAGGTGGGCCACCACCGCGAGGGTGCGCAGCGGCCAGAGCGAGGCGGAGCCGAAGACGGCGAAGCAGGCCTGGTAGAGCCAGGGCAGCAGTGGCGGCTTGCGGTCGACCACGGTGTCGTACAGCACCCCGCCGTCGGCGAGCATCCGGGCCTGGGTGGCCAGGAAGCCCTCGTCCGGGCTCCAGACGGGCCGGGCGAAGGAGGGGATGTGGGTGACCAGCGCGACCAGCGCGAGCACCGGCACCAGCCTGGTCCAGTACCCCTGACGCAGGTGGGTACGGGCGCGCTCGGACAGGCGTGAGGCCAGTCCGGCGGGGCTGGGGCGGGTGGGGGTCGGCACGGGTGACAACCTACCCGGCGGGATCGGCGCGGGTGGCGCCGGTCCCGCCTTTCGGTGCGATTGTCAGCTTGTTTCGCGACGAACTGTTACAGAGTTACGACAGTCGGTCGCCGGTGGGACGGATCCCGTGGAGGGTGCCGGGAAGGCGCCCTCAGGCCTCGACCGGCGCCGCGTCCATCGCGGCGACCAGCGCGGTCACCTTGCGGGCGATGTCGGGACCGTTCAGGCCGATCTCGGCCAGGATCTCGTTCCGGCTGGCGTGGTCCAGGAACTCCTGCGGGATGCCGAAGTCGCGCAGCGGCAGGTCCACGTCCGCGTCCCGCAGCGCCTGCGCGACGGCCGCGCCGACGCCGCCCACCCGGCCGTTGTCCTCGATCGTGACGACCACCCGGTGCTCGGCCGCCAGGCCCGGCAGGGCCGGGTCGACCGGCTTGACCCAGCGCGGGTCCACCACGGTGGAGCTGATGCCCTGGGCGGCCAGCAGGTCGGCGACCTCCAGGCTGGTGGGGGCCATCGCGCCGACCGAGACGATCAGCACGTCCGCGCGGTGCGCCCCGCTCGGCTCCTCGGCGGCGCGCAGCACGTCCATGCCGCCGATCCGGCCGACCGCGGGGACGGCCGGGCCGACCGTGCCCTTGGAGTAGCGGACCACGGTGGGGGCGTCCTCGACCTCGACGGCCTCGCGCAGCTGGGCGCGCAGCTGGTCGGCGTCGCGCGGGGCGGCCAGCCGCAGGCTCGGGACGACCTGGAGGATCGACATGTCCCACATGCCGTTGTGGGAGGCGCCATCGTTGCCCGTGACGCCGGCCCGGTCGAGGACGAAGGTGACGCCCAGCTTGTGCAGGGCGACGTCCATCAGGACCTGGTCGAAGGCCCGGTTGAGGAAGGTCGCGTAGACCGCGAACACCGGGTGCAGGCCGTTGGTGGCCAGGCCCGCCGCGCTGGTGACGGCGTGCTGCTCGGCGATGCCGACGTCGAAGATGCGGTCCGGGAAGGCCTTGGCGAAGGGGGCCAGGCCCACCGGGTGGAGCATGGCGGCGGTGATGCCGACGATGTCCTCGCGCTCGCGGCCGAGCGCGACCATCTCCTCGGCGAAGACCGAGGTCCAGTCCTTGCCCGCGCTCTTGATCGGCAGGCCGGTCTCCGGGTGGATCACGCCGACCGCGTGGAAGCGGTCCTCGTCGTTGTTCTCGGCGGCGTGGTAGCCGCGGCCCTTCTCGGTGAGGCAGTGCACGATCACCGGGCCGCCGAAGCCGCGCGCCTTGGTCAGCGCGGACTCCAGGGCGGTCAGGTCGTGGCCGTCGATCGGGCCGATGTACTTGAGGCCGAGGTCCTCGAACATGCCCTGCGGGGCGATGAAGTCCTTGAGGCCCTTCTTGGCGCCGTGCAGCGTCTCGAACAGCTGCTGGCCGACCACGGGGGTGCGCTTGACCGCGTCCTTGCCCCAGGACAGGAAGCGCTCGTAGCCCTGGGTGGTGCGCAGGGTGGCGAGGTGGTTGGCCATGCCGCCGATGGTCGGCGAGTAGGAGCGCTCGTTGTCGTTGACCACGATGACGACCGGGCGGTCCTTGGCGTCGGCGATGTTGTTGATCGCCTCCCAGGCCATGCCGCCGGTGAGCGCGCCGTCGCCGATCACCGCGACGACCGGGTCGTTCTTGCCCAGCAGCTGGTTGGCCTTGGCCAGGCCGTCGGCGTACGAGAGCACGGTGGAGGCGTGCGAGTTCTCGATCACGTCGTGCTCGGACTCGGCGCGGGACGGGTAGCCGGACAGGCCGCCCTTCGTCCGCAGCCCGGAGAAGTCCTGGCGGCCGGTGAGCAGCTTGTGGACGTAGCTCTGGTGGCCGGTGTCGAAGAGGATGCGGTCGCGCGGCGAGTCGAACACCCGGTGCAGCGCGATGGTGAGCTCCACCACGCCGAGGTTGGGGCCGAGGTGGCCGCCCGTCTTGGAGACCTCGGTCACCAGGAAGGTCCGGATCTCCTGGGCCAGTGCGGCCAGCTGTCCGGGCGTGAGCCGGTCGAGATCGCGCGGTCCCCGAATGCGGGTCAGCAGGGCCACCCGTTCCTCCTCGTTCAGTGTTCACGGACCGCGGACGGTCCGACGGGCCTCGCTGCCCGGTCCGACGGCAGGCCGGTGGTCCCGGCCCGGTGCCGACCGGTCGAGTCTAATGTCCGCTTGACGGACACCGAGCGGCACGCCCGGTGCCACCGACCGGTTACCGCCATCTCGGGAGGTCGGGCGGGGGGCGTCGGTCAATGCGGTGTTGACGGATACGAGTTCGATCCGGGGCGCCTGCCGGCGGTGGCCGAAGGGTGCTCAGTGGCGGCCCAGGGGTGCCTCAGTGACGGCCGAGGGCGCCGGACTCGCCCATCTCGCTCATCACCAGGGCCAGCGCGCCGAGCACCTCCGCCCGGCCGCCGAGGGTGCCGGGGACGACCGAGAGCTGACGGGCGGCGCTGGGGATGGCGTAGCGGGCGACCGAGTCCCGGATCGGGGAGAGCACCAGCTCACCGGCCTCGGCGAGGTCCCCGCCCAGGATCACCCGGCGGGGGTTGAGCAGGTTGCACAGGGTGGCCACGCCGGTCCCGATCTGCCGGCCGGCGTCGGCGATCACCCGGCGGCAGCCGAGGTCGCCCTGGTGCGCCAGCTCGACCACCCGGGGCAGGGTGAGGTCCGGGCCGTGGGTGGAGCTGAGCAGGGAGAGCAGGTAGCGGGAGCCGACGAAGGTCTCCAGGCAGCCGCGGTTGCCGCAGCGGCAGACCGGGCCGGCCTCGTCCAGGGTGATGTGCCCGATCTCACCGGCGGTGCCGCCCGGGCCGCGGTAGATCTGGCCGTTGACCACCAGGCCGGCGCCCACCCCGCTGGCGATCTTGATGTACGCGAGGTCGCTCAGGCCGCGGCCGGCGCCCCAGACCAGCTCGCCGAGCGCGCCGAGGTTGGCGTCGTTGTCCACGTGCACCGGCATGCCGAGCCGCTCGGCCAGCTCCCGGCCCGGCGCGACGCCCGTCCAGCCCGGAAGGATCGCGGTGGAGCCGAGCGCTCCGGTCTCCACGTCGATCGGGCCGGGCACGCCGAGGCCGACGCCGATCACCTTCTCCGGGCGGAAGCCGGCCTGCTCCAGCAGCCGCGCGACCATCGCCTCGGCCCGGTCGAAGCCCTGCGCGGCGGAGACGTCCACGTCGATCGGGGCGCTCTCCTCGGCCAGCACCCGGTGCGCGAGGTTGCCGATGGCCACCCGGAGGTGGGTGTGGCCGAAGTCGATGCCGACCACGATGCCCGCGTCACCGCTGAGCGAGACGCTGCGGGCGCGACGGCCGCCGGAGGAGGTGTCGGCGACGACGACGGTGCCGCTCTCCTTCAGTTCCCGCACGATGTTGGAGACGGTCGCCGCGGAGAGGCCGGTGCCGCGGGCGATCTCGGCCTGGGTGAGCGAACCGGCCATCCGCACCGCGCGGAGCACCCTCTCCAGGTTCGCCCGGTGCAGGGACGACTGCGAGCCCGGTGTGTCCGTCGACATGATCCACCCTCCCAAGGGTGGGGAGGCCTCCGGTGGGCTTCCCCTTCAACTCCTGA
>NZ_JAFLNG010000155.1 GCF_017427025.1 Streptomyces sp. FH025 | reverse complement strand
GGGTGGCGGGTCAGCCGCTCGATCGGGCCGGAGACGGAGACGGCGGCCACCACGCGGTTGGAGGGGCCGCGGACGGGGGCGGAGACGGACGCGACGCCCGGCTCCCGCTCGCCGATCGACTGGGCCCAGCCGCGCCGCCGCACGCCGCTGAGCGCGGTGGCGGTGAAGCGGGCGCCCTGGAGGCCGCGGTGGAGCCGCTCGGGCTCCTCCCAGGCCAGCAGGACCTGGGCGGCCGAGCCGGCCTTCATCGGCAGGGTGCTGCCGACCGGGACGGTGTCCCGCAGGCCGGAGAGCCGCTCGGCGGCGGCTACGCAGATCCGCATCTCGCCCTGGCGGCGGTAGAGCTGTGCGCTCTCGCCGGTGACGTCGCGCAGGTGGGTCAGGACCGGGCCCGCGGTGGCGAGCAGCCGGTCCTCGCCCGCTGCGGCGGAGAGTTCGGACAGGCGGGGGCCGAGGATGAAACGTCCCTGCATGTCCCTGGTGACCAGGCGGTGGTGTTCGAGTGCGACGGCGAGTCTGTGGGCCGTGGGGCGCGCCAGACCGGTGGCGGCGACCAGCCCCGCCAACGTGGCGGGGCCCGACTCCAGTGCGCTCAGCACCAGAGCGGCCTTGTCGAGAACGCCGACGCCGCTAGTGTTGTCCATGCGCTAAGACTGCAGTCTCATTCCGCGAGACGCAAGTTCAATCTTCCGCGAAAAGCGCCACTCTGGATGCAGCAGCCCGGGAGACGTCCAGGATGTGGCCTCGCCAGAGTGTCCGCATCGTGGACAGCGATCCGGCGTGCAGGTCGCGCGAAGGCGCCCCGCACGGGGCGGCGCAAGCGTTTACCCCGACGACATGAGAAGGCCGGCAACGCGGCCGGCTGGAGGGAATCCGATGGGACGGACACTCGCAGAGAAGGTCTGGGACGACCACGTCGTGCGGCGCGCGGAGGGCGAGCCCGACCTCCTGTTCATCGACCTGCACCTGCTCCACGAGGTCACCAGCCCGCAGGCCTTCGACGGGCTGCGCCTGGCCGGGCGCCCGGTCCGCCGCACCGACCTGACGATCGCCACCGAGGACCACAACACCCCGACCCTGGACATCGACAAGCCGATCGCCGACCCGGTCTCCCGGGTGCAGCTGGAGACGCTGCGCCGGAACGCGGCCGAGTTCGGCGTCCGGATCCACTCGCTCGGCGACGTCGAGCAGGGCGTGGTGCACGTGGTCGGCCCGCAGCTCGGCCTGACCCAGCCGGGCATGACGGTGGTCTGCGGCGACTCCCACACCTCCACCCACGGCGCCTTCGGCGCGCTGGCGTTCGGCATCGGCACCAGCCAGGTCGAGCACGTGCTGGCCACCCAGACCCTGCCGCTGGCGCCGTTCCGGACCATGGCGATCACCGTCGAGGGCGAACTGCCCGAGGGCGTCACCGCCAAGGACCTGATCCTGGCCGTGATCGCGAAGATCGGCACCGGCGGTGGCCAGGGCTACGTCCTGGAGTACCGCGGTTCGGCGATCCGGAGCCTGTCCATGGAAGCCCGGATGACCGTCTGCAACATGTCCATCGAGGCCGGAGCCCGGGCCGGCATGATCGCCCCGGACGAGACCACCTTCGAGTACCTCAAGGGCCGTCCGCACGCCCCGCAGGGCGAGGACTGGGACGCCGCCGTCGAGTACTGGAGGACCCTGGGCACCGACGAGGACGCCGTCTTCGACCACGAGATCCTCATCGACGCGAGCGAACTGACCCCGTTCGTCACCTGGGGAACCAACCCCGGCCAGGGCGCCCCGCTCGGCTCCGCCGTCCCGAACCCCGAGGACTTCGCGGACCCGCAGGAGCGCCTGGCCGCCGAGAACGCCCTGGCGTACATGGGCCTTGAGGCCGGCACCCCGCTGCGCGAGGTCGCCGTCGACGCGGTCTTCGTCGGCTCCTGCACCAACGGCCGGATTGAGGACCTGCGCGCCGCCGCCGCCATCCTGGAGGGCCGCCGGATCGCCGACGGGGTGCGGATGCTGGTCGTCCCCGGCTCGGTCCGGGTCGCCCTGCAGGCCGTCGAGGAGGGCCTGGACAAGGTGTTCACCGCCGCCGGCGCCGAATGGCGCCACGCCGGCTGCTCGATGTGCCTGGGCATGAACCCCGACCAGCTCGCCCCCGGGGAGCGCTGCGCCTCCACCTCGAACCGCAACTTCGAGGGCCGCCAGGGCAAGGGCGGCCGCACCCACCTGGTTTCCCCGCAGGTCGCCGCCGCGACCGCCGTCCTGGGCCGACTGGCGGCCCCCGCCGACCTCGTGTCCACCAACGTCGCCGTGGAGGCCTGAGCCATGGAGAAGTTCACCACCCACACCGGCCGGGCCGTGCCGCTGCGCCGCAGCAACGTGGACACCGACCAGATCATCCCGGCCCACTGGCTCAAGAAGGTCACCCGATCCGGTTTCGAGGGCGGCCTGTTCGAAGCCTGGCGCAAGGACGAGTCGTTCATCCTCAACCGGCCCGAGCGGCAGGGCGCCACCGTCCTGGTGGCCGGCCCCGAGTTCGGCACCGGCTCCTCCCGCGAGCACGCGGTCTGGGCGCTGCAGAACTACGGCTTCCACGCGGTCATCTCCTCCCGCTTCGCCGACATCTTCCGCGGCAACTCGCTGAAGAACGGACTGCTGACCGTCGTCCTGCCGCAGGAGACCGTGGAACGCCTCTGGGTGCTCACTGAGAGTGATCCTTCGGCCGAGATCACCGTTGATCTGGAGAACCGCGAAGTTCGGGCCGAAGGCGTCACCGCGTCCTTCGAACTGGACGACAACGTCCGGTGGCGGCTGCTCAACGGGCTGGACGACATCAGCATCACGCTGCAGAACGAGGCCGACATCGCGGCCTACGAGGCGACCCGCCCGGCCTTCAAGCCCCGTACTCTGCCGGTCTCCTGAGTTCCCTTCAGAACAAGCATTCTGACGATCCACCGGTTGGCCCGCGCCCCCCTCGGGGGGGCCGGGCCATCCGTCGTTCCGGAGCACGAGTTAGCGCCGAGGCCCGCCCCGGATTGCCCATTTGGCTTTGCGGAACAGGGCCCCGCGCAAGTACAACTGCGGGTAGATGGCACAATCAGTACATGCACCGGCACCATGAACCTCCGTACGCGGGCGGCGAACCCGCGTCCGAGGAGTCCATGGGCCGGGGATCCGAACGCCGAATTGACGATCGGCCGGACGTCACCTCCGCACCAGCTGAGGGGCCGGACGACCAGGAAGTCGCAGCGCTCTACGCGCTTGTGGCCGAGCGGTTGAAGCAAGCTCACGCCCGCGTGCATGCGCTGAACGTGTCTGCCGATGCAAAGACCGCTCTCACCCGTCAACTGCTCATCGTCACCGAGACCGCCAAGCGCGATCTTCCGGAGGCGGCAAGGCGGTTGAGTCGCTTTGTACATGACCTCGACGAGGGGCGCCCACCCCTCGGCTGAGGTCGCCGACGTGCAAATCCATTGCGACACTAGGGTGATTCGCGCGTTTGGTAATTGAAAGTCCGCAGATACATACCTAACGTGCGAAAAGAACGGATGGAATCATCCGGCGCCCGTTTCCGAAGGGGAAGACGTGAACAAGGCTCAGCTTGTCGAAGCGGTGGCCGAGCAGCTGGGCGGTCGCAAGGCTGCCGCAGAGGCCGTCGACGCAGTGCTCGACACCATGGTCCGTGCCGTTGTGGCCGGCGACCGGGTGTCGGTCACCGGTTTCGGCACCTTCGAGAAGGTGGAGCGCTCCGCGCGCTTCGCCCGCAACCCGCAGACCGGCGAGCGGGTCAAGGTCAAGAAGACCTCGGTCCCCCGCTTCCGCCCGGGTCAGGGCTTCAAGGACCTGGTCAGCGGCAGCAAGAAGCTGCCGAAGGAAGGCCCCTCGGTGAAGAAGGCCCCCAAGGGCTCCCTCACCCCGGGTAAGGCCGGCGTCGCGGCCACCCCGGCCGCCAAGCGTGCCGCCACCAAGCGTGCCGCCACTGCTGCCGCCGCCGCTCCGGCCAAGAAGGCCGCCGCCAAGAAGGCGACCACCGCCGCCGCCGCCAAGAAGACCACGGCCACCGCCGCGAAGAAGGCGACCGCCACGGCCAAGAAGACGGCGCCGGCGAAGAAGACCGCCACCCGCAAGACCACCGCGCGCAAGACCACTGCCAAGTAAGTCCCGCGCGACTGTCCTCGGACGGCCTTCGGCTCAGAGCCGCGGCACCCCTTCCGCTAATTGCGGAGACCGGGTGGCCGCGGCTCTTTCGATTTCCGGGCGCTCGGTCAGTAAACGGGGGCGGCCGTCGGCCGGGCGCGGAAAGCGCGGAAAACACCGGCCGGGACACGGAAACCGTCGGCAGCGGTGCGGAAAACCGCGGGAACGGCGTCGGGTTGGTGCGAGTGAGCCGGTGGGATCAGTTCGCGTCGGCGGGGTCGGGGAAGGTCTGGAGGGTCACGAAGACCACCCGGCGGGCCTCGCCCGCGCCCTCGGTGCGGATCCGCACCCGCTGGCCGGGCCGCAGCAGCCGCAGGCCGCCGGCGTCGAAGGCGGCCGCGTCGAACGGCACCGGAGTCCCGTCGTCGAGCAGCACGGAGCCGGCCCGGGTGTCGGGGTCGAAGGTGAACGCGGTGGCCTGCATGTCAGCAGCATAGCGACAGGCCCCGGGGCTCAGGAGCGCCCCAGCCGGGCGAACAGGGCGCTGGTGTGCGGGCCGAGGCCGAGCGCCACCGCCTCGCCGAGGTCGGTGCCGGTGTCGACGTCCCGGCGCACCGACTCCACGTCGGCCAGGCGCAGTTCGAGGGCCCCGCCGGCCGCGTGCCGGGCCCGCGAGCCGTCCCCGAAGGCGGGGGAGAGCGGTCGGCCCGGGGTGCTGGCGAGCAGGGCGGTGCCGACGCCGGGGGAGTCCGACAGGAAGGCCCGGCCGTCCGGCGGCACCGCCGCCAGCACCCGGGCGAGTTCGGCCGGGCGCAGGGCCGGCAGGTCCGCCGATATGACGGCCAGCGGGGCCCGCGGGGCCAGCGCCCGGGCGACCGAGGCGCCGTGCGACAACGCCCGGTTGAGGCCGCCGTCGGGCTCGTCGGGGACCACCACGGCGCCGAGCGCCGCCAGTCGGGCGCCGGCGGTGGCGTCCCGGGTGACCACCAGGACCCGGGAGACGCCCGGGGTGGCCAGCGCGGCGGTGACGGTGTCGAGCGCGAAGGACAGCGCCAGGTCCGGCCGGTGCGGCCCTGCGTACGGGGCCAGCCGGCTCTTCGCCAGGGCGAGCGGTTTGAGCGGCAGCACCAGCGACCAGTCGGCGGTGGGTGCGGCGGGCGCGGCGGGCCTGCTGGGGCGTACGGTGTCCTGGGTCATCGGTGTCATTGTGACGCCGGTCCCGGAGCCCTCGCCAGGCCGTCCGAACTGTGCGGACGTGCGTTTGATCACGACCGCAGCGCGGGTTGGCGCGGCCGCTCGACAGCCGGCGAGCGGGCGGGCGACACTGTTCCGCGCCCGCCAACCGGGCACCGGGCAGGCCGGTGCGCGGCACCGGGAGGCAGTGACCGCGGCACCCCCGTGCCGCCTGGGATGAGGAGGACCTGGGGTGGCCCGCCGCTCGTACGCCAAGTTCGGCAACGCCGACTACGGCATCTGGTACCGCTTGGCGGCCGTGCTGGTGAAGCCGGTGACGACCGCCCTGGTGAAGCCCGACTGGCGGGGCTGGGAGCACCTTCCGAAGGAAGGCGGCTTCATCGCCGCCGTGAACCACAATTCGATCATCGACCCGGTGATCTACGCGCACTGGCAGTACAACAGCGGCCGTCCGCCGCGGATTCTCGGCAAGTCCTCGCTGTTCTCGATCCCCTTCATCGGATTCATGCTGCGCAAGACCGGCCAGATCCCGGTGTTCCGCGAGTCCACCGACGCCGCGCAGGCCTTCCGGGCCGCGATCGACGCCGTCAACAACGGCCAGTGCGTGCAGTTCTACCCGGAGGGAACGCTCACCCGGGACCCGGACCTGTGGCCGATGACCGGCAAGAGCGGGGTCGCCCGGGTCGCGCTGATGACCGGTGCGCCCGTCATCCCGGTCGCGCACTGGGGTGCGCACGAGATCATCCCGCCGTACGGCCGGCCCGGTTACGGCAAGGGCAAGTTCAACCTGTTCCCGCGCCACAGGGTGACCGTCGCGGCCGGGCCCGCGGTGGACCTGAGCAGGTACCAGGGCCAGGAGCTCACCGCCCAGGTGCTCGCCGACGCGACCGAGGACATCATGACGGCGATCACCGCCGTACTGGCCGACGTCCGCGGCGAGCAACCGCCGGCCGAGCGCTACGACATGCGCCGGGCCGCCCGCGAGCGGGCCGCCGCGGCGCTGGCCGAGCGCCGCCGGGCCAAGGGGGCCAAGAACACCGAGGGCGCCGAGGGTGCCGAGGGCGGCAACGACGGTACGGAGGTCGGCCGGTGACCCGCTGCGCCGTGATGGGAACCGGCTCCTGGGGCACCGCGTTCGCGATGGTGCTCGCCGACGCGGGCTGCGAGGTCGTGCTCTGGGCCCGCCGCCAGGAGCTGGTGGACGCCGTCAACACCACCCACGAGAACCCGGACTACCTGCCGGGCGTGCGGCTGCCCGACTCGGTGCGGGCCACCACCGACGCCGCCGAGGCGCTGGCCGGCGCCGACTTCGCGGTGCTCGTGGTGCCCTCGCAGACGCTGCGCGACAACCTGGCCGCCTGGACGCCGCTGCTCGGGCCGCAGACCGTACTGGTGAGCCTGATGAAGGGCATCGAACTCGGCACCGCCAAGCGGATGAGCGAGGTGATCCAGGAGGTCACCGGGGTCGGCCCGGAGCGCGTCGCGGTGGTCAGCGGGCCCAACCTGGCCCGGGAGATCGCCAACCGGCAGCCCGCCGCCAGCGTCGTCGCCTGCTCCGACGAGAAGGTCGCCAAGCGGCTCCAGGCCGCCTGCCACACGCCGTACTTCCGGCCGTACACCAACACCGACGTGGTCGGCTGCGAACTCGGCGGCGCCGTCAAGAACGTGATCGGCCTGGCGGTCGGCATGGCGGCGGGCATGGGGCTCGGTGACAACACCAAGGCCACGCTGATCACCCGGGGGCTGGCCGAGACCACCCGGCTCGGCGAGGTGCTCGGCGCCGACCCGCACACCTTCGCGGGCCTCGCCGGGATGGGCGACCTGGTCGCCACCTGCTCCTCGCCGCTGTCGCGCAACAACACCTTCGGCATGAACCTGGGCCGGGGGATGTCGCTCGCCGAGACCATCGCCGCCACCCGGCAGACCGCGGAGGGCGTCAAGTCCTGCGAGTCGGTGCTGGACCTGGCCCGGCGCAGCGGCGTCGACATGCCGATCGTCGAGGCCGTGGTGGACGTGGTGCACAACGGGCGGCCGACCCAGGAGGCGTTGCAGGCGCTGATGTCGCGTTCGGCGAAGGCGGAACGCCGTTAGGTCCGTCGGCCGGGTTCCGGTGGCGGTGCGGGTTTCCGGAAAGGCGTTGACTTCCCGGAAACCCGTCGCACGGTAGTCTCAAACCCGATATGAGCATCGAACAGACCTCCCCGAACCCGTCCGCCTCGAAGCCGCGTGTCGCGCTGGTCTTCGGCGGGCGCAGCTCCGAGCACGGCGTTTCGGTGGTCACCGCCGGCAGCGTGCTGAAGGCGATCGACCGCGAGAAGTACGAGGTGCTCCCGATCGGGATCACCCCCGAAGGCCGCTGGGCGCTGGTCAGCGACGAGCCGGCCCGGATGGCCATCACCGACGGCCGGATGCCGGACGTCCAGGGCGTCGCCGAGGCGGTCGACGGGCAGGTCGCGCTGCCGGTCGCGCCGGGCGACCGGGAGGTGCTCCTGAGCGAGCCGGGCAGCGCTCCGAAGGCCCTCGGCGAGGTCGACGTGGTGTTCCCCCTGCTGCACGGCCCCTGGGGCGAGGACGGCACCCTCCAGGGCCTGCTGGAGCTC
Organism: Streptomyces sp. FH025; assembly: GCF_017427025.1. GTDB lineage: Bacteria > Actinomycetota > Actinomycetes > Streptomycetales > Streptomycetaceae > Kitasatospora. The sequence goes on along the minus strand of NZ_JAFLNG010000155.1, from coordinate 4,815 downwards.
TCCGGCGTCCCGTACGTCGGCAACGGCGTGCTGGCCAGCGCGGCCGGCATGGACAAGGAGTTCGCCAAGCGGATCCTGGCCTCGCACGGCCTGGGCGTCGGCCACTACACGATCGTGCGGCCGCGCGACTGGACGACCGAGCAGGGCCGCGCCGACGTGCGCGAGCGGGCCGCCGCGCTCGGCCTGCCGCTGTTCGTGAAGCCCTGCCGGGCCGGTTCCAGCATCGGCATCACCAAGGTCAAGGACCTGGCCGACCTGGACGCCGCGATCGAGGAGGCCCGCCGGCACGACCCCAAGCTGATCATCGAGGCGGGCGTCTCCGGCCGCGAGATCGAGTGCGGCGTGCTGGAGTTCGAGGACGGCCCGCGGGCCAGCGTCCCGGCCGAGGTGCTGGTCGGCGAGGGCTTCGACTTCTACGACTTCGAGGCCAAGTACATCGACTCCTCCGAGGTGCGGATCCCGGCGGAGCTCACCGCCGAGGAGGTCGCGGAGATCCAGCGCCAGGCGGTGGCCGCGTTCGAGGCCTTCGGCTGCGAGGGTCTGGCCCGGGTGGACTTCTTCCTGCTGGAGGACGGCACCTGGATGATCAACGAGATCAACACGATGCCGGGCTTCACCCCGATCTCGGCCTACCCGAAGATGTGGGAGGCCAGCGGCGTCCCGTACGCGGAGCTGATCGACCGGCTGCTGCGGACGGCGCTGCGCCGCTCGACCGGGCTGCGCTGAGCGGGTGCGGCGAAGGGCGGGCCGGGAGTTCCCGACCCGCCCTTCCTCGTGCTCCTCGGCCCGGGAGGCCTCAGCCCGGGATGTTGGCCTTGACCAGCGGGGTCAGCGCGGCGGCCGGGTCCAGCGGGCTGCCGTAGACGCCGGGCGGGGACGTCACCTCGACGTAGGCCGCGCGCATGGTCGCGACGAAGCGGTAGCCGCCGTCGCTCAGCTTCTGCGACCACCAGGTGAGGTCGTCCACCGTCGGCGAGAGGTCCTTGGCGTGCTCGCCGTCCAGCTCCTCCGGCCGGTCGATGCCGCAACGCAGCACCGTCCGGGGCGAATCGCCCCAGGCGGCGACGTACGGAGAGGCCGGCGACGGGTCCTCGCGGGGGTGTCCGAGCAGCTCCTGCGGCAGCGCCGCGGCCAGCGCCCGGCAGTAGTCGGCGGCCCGGCCGCTCGGCTGCGGGACTTCGATGTCGGCGTCGCCTGGGCCCCAACTGCCGACCAGCACCACGACGGTGCAGGTCAGCGCGAGGGGCAGGGCCAGCCAGCGCACCGGTGCCGGAAGCGCGGCCAGCGCTTTGGGGATGCGGGATTCTCTGTCCACCCGCCGATGGTAGCCAGGGCTTAGATGTGGACCACCGGACAGGTGAGGGTGCGGGTGATGCCCTCGACCTTCTGCACCTCGGCCACCACCATGCGGCCCAGCTCGTCGACCGTCTCGGCCTCGGCCTTGACGATCACGTCGTACGGACCGGTGACGTCCTCGGCGCTGATCACGCCGGGGAGCTCTCCGATCGTCTGGGCCACGGCGGTGGCCTTGCCTACCTCGGTCTGGATCAGGATGTATGCCTGTACCACGGGGGGACCTCCCGGCGGCCGGTTAGGGGGGATCGCCGCCGTGATCACCCGGTCGGGCACGGGGGTGGGAATCGGGTTCACCGGCAGGCTGATCACCACGCTACCGCGCGGTGGGCCGGGGAGGGGAGACTTCGGCGTCCCCGAAGGGCGTACGCTGCGCGCGGGGGAGCGACGGGGACTGGATCCCGGATGGCGGCGCCATCCGGGAAGGAAAGGCGAGAGGACGGCAGATGCAGGGGACCGTGGGCGAGCTCGGCGAGTTCGGCCTCATCAGGGAGCTGACCGCCCGGGTACCGCTCACCGATGCGGTCGACCTCGGCCCCGGGGACGACGCCGCGGTGGTGAAGGCTCCGGACGGCCGGGTGGTGGCCACCACGGACGTCCTGATCGAGAACCGGCACTTCCGCCGGGACTGGTCCACCGCCTACGACGTGGGTCGCAAGGCCGCCGCCCAGAACCTCGCCGACGTGGCCGCGATGGGCGCGGTGCCCACCGCGATACTGCTCGGCCTCGTCGCCCCCGCCGACCTGCCGACCACCTGGGCCACCGAGCTGATGGACGGGCTGCGCGACGAGTGCCAGGTGGCCGGGGCGACGGTGGTCGGCGGCGACGTGGTGCGCGGCGACACCGTCACCCTGGCGATCACGGCGCTCGGAGACCTCCAGGGGCGCGCGGCGGTGACGCGCTCCGGCGCGCAGGTGGGCGACGTGGTCGCGGTGACCGGCTGGCTGGGCTGGTCGGCGGCCGGACTGACCGTCCTGCAGCGCGGCTTCCGCTCCCCGCGCGCCTTCGTCGAGGCGCACCGCCGACCGGAGCCGCCGTACCACGCGGGCCCGGCCGCCTCCGAGTTGGGCGCGACCTCGATGATCGACGTGAGCGACGGGCTGGTCGCCGACCTCGGCCACGTGGCCCGGGCCAGCGAGGTGGACATCGACCTGAAGGCCGCCGACTTCGACGTTCCGGCGCAGATGGCCGACATCGGCCAGGCGGTCGGGGTGGACCCGATGGTGTGGGTGCTCTCCGGTGGTGAGGACCACGCGATCGTGGCGACCTTCCCGCGCGGGGTCCAACTCCCGGCCCGCTGGCGGGTGGTGGGCGAGGTGACCGGCCGTCCGCGGGGCTCGCGCAGCGGCCGGGTGACGGTGGACGGCGCGCCCTGGGACCGGGTCGGCGGCTGGGACCACTTCGCCGAGTGAGCCGCCCGCCGAGCTGTCGGGCGGGTGTTGACCGAGCTACGGAGTACGGCCGACGGGCCGTGGACGTAGGTACGGAGTGCGGCGCTCCGGCGTGCGGCGGACGGGCTTCGAGGGTGCGCGTTGCGTAGGCTTGCGACATCCGAGCCCGCCCGCCGTCCGGAGCGGGTGGTCTGAACCACTGCGAGCGGGAGCACACCACACATGCGCATCGGTGTACTGACCAGCGGCGGCGACTGCCCCGGCCTCAACGCGGTGATCCGCTCGGTGGTGCACCGGGGTACGGACGTCCACGGGGACGAGATCGTGGGCATCGAGGACGGCTTCCTCGGCCTGATCGAGGGCCGTACCCGGCCGATCTCGCACGACGACGTCACCGGTCTGCTCACCCTCGGCGGCACCATCCTCGGCTCGGCCCGGGTGCGGCGCGAGCGGATCGCCTGGGCGGTGGAGAACGCGAAGACGCTGGCCCGGGACATCGGCATCGACGCGCTGATCGCGATCGGCGGCGAGGGGACGCTCACCGCCGCCAAGCTGTTCAGCGACGCCGGGCTGCCGGTGGTCGGCGTCCCCAAGACCATCGACAACGACATCGACGCCACCGACGTCACCTTCGGCTTCGACACCGCGGTGCACGTCGCGACCGAGGCGATCGACCGGCTGAAGACCACCGCCGAGTCCCACCAGCGGGTCATGGTCGTGGAGTTGATGGGCCGTCACACCGGCTGGATCACTCTCACCGCGGGCATGGCGGGCGGCGCGCACGGCATCCTGATCCCGGAGAAGCCCTTCGACATCGAGGCGGTGGCCCGGATGGTCGAGGACCGCTTCGCCCGCGGCAAGAAGTTCGCCATCATCGCCGTCGCCGAGGGAGCGGCCCCGCAGCCCGGCACCATGCGCTTCGACCACGGCGACGTCGACCAGTTCGGGCACCAGACCTTCGGCGGGATCGGCAACCGGCTCGCCCACGAGCTGGAGAACCTGCTCGGCAAGGAGGCCCGCCCGGTCATCCTCGGCCACACCCAGCGCGGCGGCACCCCGACCGCCCGGGACCGGGTGCTCGCCACCCGCTTCGGCTGGCACGCGGTGGAGGCCGTCCACCAGGGCGCGTTCGGGCACTTCACCGCGCTGCGCCGGACCGGCATCGAACTGCTGCCGATCGCCGCCGCGGTGACCCGGCTGAAGACCGTGCCGGAGCAGCGCTGGGTGGAATCCGAAGCGGTGCTGTGAGACGGCGCGGGTAGGTTGGGGGCATGGTTTCGACTGCAGCCCGGCACGCGGCTCCTCCCCGCGTGCTCACCATCGCCGGCTCCGACTCCGGCGGCGGCGCCGGCATCCAGGCCGACCTCAAGGCGATGCTCGCCCTCGGCGTCCACGGCATGAGCGTGATCACCGCCGTCACCGCGCAGAACTCGCTCGGCGTCCAGGGCTACTGGGAACTGCCCGCCGAAGCCGTCCGGGCGCAGTTCCGCAGTGTGGTGGACGACATCGGGGTGCAGGCCGTGAAGACCGGCATGCTCGCCTCGATCGAACTGGTCGAGACCGTCTCGGAGCTGCTCGCCGGAGTGGCCGCCCCGGTGGTGGTCGACCCGGTCGGCGTCTCCAAGCACGGGGACGCGCTGCTGGCCGCCGAGGCGGTGGCCACCGTCCGGGAGAGGCTGCTGCCGGTCGCCACCGTGGTCACCCCCAACCTGCACGAGGTGACCCAGCTCACCGGCCTTGTCGTCGAGGGCGAGGGGCAGATGCTGGACGCCGCGCGGGCGCTGGTGGACCTCGGACCGCGCTGGGCGCTGGTCAAGGGCGGCCACCTGGAGGGCGAGGCCGCCGACCTGCTGTACGGCGGGCCGGACGAGGTGCACTGGTACCGGGCGCCGCGCTACGACAACCGGCACACCCACGGCACCGGCTGCACCCTGGCCAGCTCGATCGCGGCCGGTCTGGCCAAGGGCGAGACGATGCCGGAGGCGGTCGGCTCGGCCAAGGAGTACATCACCGGTGCGATCGCCGGGGGCTTCGCGCTCGGCGCCGGGATCGGCCCGGTCGACCACGCCTG
>NZ_JAFLNG010000154.1 GCF_017427025.1 Streptomyces sp. FH025 | reverse complement strand
CAGGTGATGGGCGTCCCGGGTGACCTGGAGGCGCTGGAGGCCTCCGGGGTGCTCACCGCCGAGGGGCTGGAGCGGGCCCGGCACGAGCGGGCCACCGAGGTCGGGGCGGACGTCGCGATCGGCCGCTACGTCGCCGACCGGCTGGGCCAGGAGGTGGTGGACCGGCTGGTCGAGCCGCTGCTGGGCGGCGTCTACGCCGGCCGCGCCGAGGAGATCTCGCTGCGCGCCGCCGTACCGCAGCTGCTGCCGATCGCCCGGGGCGGCGGCTCGCTGGTCGAGGGGGTGCACGAGCTGGCCACCCGGCCGAAGGCGGTCGGCACCCCGGTGTTCCAGGGTCTGCGCGGCGGCCTCGGCACCCTGCCGGAGGCGGTCGCCGCGGCCTGCGTCAAGGCCGGCGTGGAGCTGCGCACCGACACCCCGGTCGAGGAGCTGCGCCGCACCCCCGAGGGCTGGCGCGTGGTGGCCGGCGGCGAGGTGCTGACCGCGGACGCCGTGGTGCTGGCCGTTCCGGCCCCGGCCGCGGCCCGGCTGCTGCGCGCCGACGCCCCGGCCGCGGCCGCCGAGCTGGACACCGTCGAGTACGCGGGCATGGCGCTGGTCACCCTGGCGTTCCGCCGGGCCGACCTGGCCGAGCCGCCGAGCGGCAGCGGCTTCCTGGTGCCGCCGGTGGACGGCCGGCGGATCAAGGCTTCGACCTTCTCCTCCAACAAGTGGGGCTGGCTGGAGCGTTCCGCGCCGGACGCCTTCCTGCTGCGCACCTCGCTCGGCCGCCACCGCGAGGAGGAGGCGCTGGAACTGCCGGACGAGGAGCTGGTGGCCCGCTCGCTGGCGGACCTGAAGGAGGCGATCGGGCTGACCGCCCGGCCGTACGACACCTTCGTCTCGCGCTTCACGGCCGGTCTGCCGCAGTACCCGGTGGGCCACCTGGAGCGGGTGGCCCGGGTACGGGCGGCGGCGGGGGCGGTCGGCGCGCTGGCGCTGTGCGGCGCCGCGTACGACGGGGTGGGGATCCCGGCCTGCATCGGCTCGGCGGCGGCCGCCGCCGCGGCCGTCGGCGAGCACATCGACGGACTGTTGACCCCGGCGACCGGGGAAGCTTCCACGGAGAGGACAATGAACGCATGACTGAGACCGTTGAGCGGGAGCCGGAGCAGCAGCCCGAGAAGAAGAAGGCGCGCGACCTGAACCAGGTCATCCGCTACACCATGTGGTCGGTGTTCAAGCTCAAGGGCGCCCTGCCCGAGGACCGCACCGCGCTGGCCGCCGAGGTGGACGAGCTGTTCGCCCAGCTGGCCGCGAAGGACGTGACGGTGCGCGGCACCTACGACGTGTCCGGTCTGCGCGCGGACGCCGACATCCTGGTCTGGTGGCACGCCGCCGACTCGGACGACCTGCAGGAGGCGTACAACCGCTTCCGCCGCACCGGTCTGGGCCGCCAGCTGGAGCCGGTCTGGTCGAACATGGCGCTGCACCGCCCGGCCGAGTTCAACAAGTCGCACATCCCGGCCTTCCTCGCCGACGAGCGCCCGCGCGACTACGTCTGCGTGTACCCGTTCGTCCGCTCCTACGAGTGGTACCTGCTGCCGGACGCCGAGCGGCGCGCGATGCTCGCCGAGCACGGCCAGATGGCCCGCGGCTACCCCGACGTGCGGGCCAACACGGTGGCCTCGTTCGCGCTCGGCGACTACGAGTGGCTGCTCGCCTTCGAGGCGGACGAGCTGCACCGGATCGTCGACCTGATGCGCGACCTGCGCCCCTCCCGGGCCCGGCTGCACGTCCGCGAGGAGGTGCCGTTCTTCACCGGCCGCCGCAAGCCGCTGAGCGAGCTGCTGAACGGCCTGGTCTGAGCGAGCTGTTCACGGAGGCCGGTCCCCCGCGTCACACGGGGGAACCGGCCTCCACGCCGTTCTCTACGTGCGGTGGGGGCGCAGGGCGGCGCGCAGGCGGGCGTCGGGGAGGGCGTCGGGGCCGTTCATGGCGACGGCGGTGAGCAGTTCGCGCTCCTCGTCGTCGGCGAGGCCGTGCTGGCGGGCCGGGCGGACCTCGCGCAGCACCTCCTGGCCGACCGGGGAGGCCCAGCGGGTGTAGGGGTAGACGTCGACCCGGGCCATCAGCAGGGTGCCCGAGGTGAGTACCAGCGGCAGGGAGAACCAGGCGAACGGGGTGACGGTGTCACCGTCGCCGGCGAAGCCGCTGAGGGACAGCGCGGCGGCGAGCAGGAGCAGCGAGAGCAGCAGCGCGTGCCGGACCTGCCGGATCGCCACCACGGTGTTGCGCTGCACCAGGGCCGGGGTGGCCAGGCCCGCCACCGAGAGCCGGGCGCCGATCTCCAGCACGGTGGGGTGCTCGGCCATCGCCCGGCGCAGTTCGTCCGTACGGCACTGGCCCTCGGGGCCGACGGTGGCCACGATCGCGCGCTCCAGGCGGCTTCGGCCCTTGGGGTCGACCACGGTGGTCCAGCCGGTGTGCGCGAGGTGCAGGCGGCCCCGACCGGCCATCAGGACGAGCGCGAGCTCCACCACCCGGTCCGGCCCGCCGGCCAGGTAGGCGGTCTCGTACAGCCCGATGCCGACGGCCTCCGGAGGGCGCAGGCGCTCCTGCTCGGCCAGGGCGTCGGCGGTGGCGGTCATCCGCACCAGCCGGAGGCAGGACAGCACCGCCGCGACGCAGGCCGGTATCAGGAACAGCAACCACATGGGCTTGTTCTATGCCTGCGCCGCCGATCCGGGGAACGGCTTCCCGGTGCGCGATACCGAACTGTGACGTCAGGAGCCGCAGCCGCCGCCGCAGCTGGAACCGCAGCTGGAGGACGAGGAGCCGCAGCTGGAACCGCTGGAACCGCAGCTCGACGAGGAGCCGCCGCAGCTGGAGTGCGACGATCCGCAGCCGCTGGAGGACGAACCGCAGCCGGAGGAACCGGAGCCGGTGGAGCCGGAGTCGGAGGAGCCGCACCAGACCGCGGAGCCGGAGCAGGAGGAGCCGGAACCGGACGAGGAGGAGGCCCCGGAGGAGTAGGAGGAGGCGCCGCCGACCGCGCCGTTCATGGCCGCCTGCTGGGCCGCCGCGCCCAGCAGGAGCTCCTGGAGCTCCTCGATGCCGAGCTCCGTGCCGGCGGCGGCGAGGCCGCCGAGCGCGATCGCGCCGAGCACCGCGCCGCCGGTCATCCGCGGGTAGAGGCCGGAGTTGGGCGTCCACGGCTTGCCGGTGTCCATCAGGACGAGCTGGCGGCGGCCGGCCGGGGTGATCCGGTCCTTGGGCGGCCGGGTGGCGATCAGGGCGGCCAGGCCGAACACCAGCAGGACGACCGGCGCCCACAGGGCCGGGCGGTCGGCGTGGCCGTCGTCCAGCAGGAAGGCGAGGACGGTGGCGACGGGAACCGGCAGCAGCGACAGCCGGAGAAGCCGGCGTGCCCTGAGGGCGGTCCGCAGCCGGTCGGGGTGGCGCATCAGGCCGCGGTCGGCGAGGTCGTCGCCGAGTGCCTGGACGGCGGGGGAGCGCATCACGTCGGCGCGCAGGGCGGCGACGCCGCGGCTCCTGGTCGGGCCGACCGCGTCCATGATCGCCTGATCGACGGCGTCGTGCGGCCGGTCATGGGTGAGGGTGACCAGGCCGCTGCGACTGATCACCGCGCGCTCGGCCACGTGCATCCGGACCAGCGCGGTGTCGAAGACCCGGCCGGGCCCGCCGGACAGGAAGGCCGCGCTCAGCAGGGACAGGCCGCGGCCGGGCAGGCCGCGCGGGTTGGCGACGCGCTTGGCCCGCCGGGTGGTGCGGTCGGCGTGGAACGCGGCGGCGACCAGCAGGACGGCCGGGATCAGGAAGTAGGTGTTGTGCCACATGGGCGGTTCCCCCGAGGTGGTGACGGATCAGCGGCCGCGCAGGACGGCCCCGACGGTTCCGACGGCCGCGCGCAGCCGGGCGAGCGGGCCGGGCGTCCGGTCGGGCGCCGGGCCTCGGAGCCACCGCTCCAGGGCCTGGCGGTGGTCGGCGGCGAGCGGACCGCCGTCGGTGAGCGCCCACGCGGCGAAGGCCCGGGCGTCGGCGTGGTAGCCGCCGGTCTGCGGGTGGGTGCGGGCGTAGCCGAGGAAGAGCGGCCCGTACTGCGCCCCGAGCAGGCGGGGCAGGTCGGGGGCGACCTTCGCGGCGGTGTCGCGCCGTTTGGCGGCGAGGCCGGTGGACTGGGCGCGGACCTGGTCCGGGTCGAAGCCGGGCGGGACGGGGCCGCCGGCCACCAGGGCGGCCAGCAGCTCCGCCTGGCGCCGGGCCAGCCGTTCCCGGGGCGTGCCGGCGGTGACGGCGTCGACGGGCCCCTCCGGCTCGGCGTGGTTCAGGTCGTTCATCGCCGGGTGCTCCCCTCCAGCACCCGGCGGACGGCGTCCAGTTCACCGGCCAGTTCGGAGGGCGGCGGGAAGTTGGCGTCCCGTTCCAGCAGGACGCCGGGCGGTTCGACCCGCGCGCAGAGTTCGGCCAGGACCTCCAGCACCGGTTCGGTGACGGGGTGGGCGTGGGTGTCGTGCCAGACGCCGTCCACCAGGGTGCCGCCCGCGACGTGCACGTAGGCGATCGCCTCCAGCGGCAGGCGGTCGAGCTCGGCGGCCGGGTCGAGGCCGAGGTTGACCCGGTTGGTGTGCAGGTTGGCGACGTCGATCAGCAGCCGTACGCCGGTGCGCTCGACCAGTTCGGCGAGGAACTGGCCCTCGGTGAACTCATCGTCCGGCCAGGCGAGTTGGGTGGCTATGTTCTCCAGGGCGAGCGGCACCGGGAGCTGGTCCCGCGCGATCCGGACGTTCTCGGCGATCACCCGCAGCGAGTCCCGGGTGCGGGGGACGGGCAGCAGGTGGCCGGCCTCCAGGCCGCCGGCCCGGACGAAGGCGAGGTGCTCGGTGACCAGAGGGGAGTCGAGCATCAGCGCCGTCACGGCGAGCTTGGCGAGGCGGTCGGGGTCGGGCAGGTCGGCGCCGCCGAGGCCGAGGCCGACGCCGTGCGGGACGACGGTGACGCCTCGCTCGCGCAGCACGGTGAGCGAGGCGGGCGGGTGGTCGAGGCGGATGTTCTCGGCGACCACCTCGACCCAGTCCAGGCCGGGTTGGCGCTCGACCACGGTGTCGATCTCGCTGCGCCAGCCGAGGCCCACGCCCAGCCGGGTCACGGCGGGGGCGGCGGAGGCGGAGCCGGGCGGTTTCGGAGCGGGAGAGGTCATTGGTTCGCCCCCTTCGGAGGGCCCAGGTGAGGCGGCCTTCAGGCGGTGCGGGCTTCGTCGCCAGGACCGCGCGGCCGTGTTGCTGAGGATGTCCCCGGGTGGGGTGACTGCCAAGCCCCATCCGGTCTTCTCAGAGCATTATTTGAGCTTGCCGCCTGGCTGATGAGGGACTTTGGTCCTCAGTCACGGACATCCCCGCAGGTGGGGCGCCACGGCGGGGCGCCATTGACGGGGCGAAAATCGGAGGCGGTGGGCCGGTACGCGCGGCTAGCGTGCGAACCCGTGACTTCGATTGAACTGACGATCCGTGACTTTCGCCCCGACGACGCCGAGGCGGTGGCGGCCGCCCACCGGGCCGGGCGCGAGCACCTGGTGCTCACCGCCGAGGCCCTGCTGTGGCTGAACGCCCGGCAGAACCCGGACGAGCACTTCCGCACCATCGTCGCCGAGTGGGACGGCCGGGTGGTCGGCGCGGTGCGCTGCGGGGTGGTGCTCGGCACGACGACCGAGGGCGTCGGGTACGCCAACGGCAGCGTGCTGCCGGAGTTCCGGCGGCGCGGCGCGGCCACCGCACTGCTGGCCGCGGCCGAGCGGCACCTGGCCGGGCACGGGGTGGCCGAGCTGCACACCTGGCTGGACGACGTGCCGGGCACGCTGGCCTTCGCCGCCGCCCGGGGCTACGAGCTGGGCCGCTCGGCGCAGTTCGCCGGGCGGGACCTGACGCTGCCCCTGCCGCCGGAGCCCGTACGGCCGGCCGGCGTCGAGCTGCGCCCGGGCGCCGACTGGGCGGCGGACCCGAGCCCGCTGTTCCTGGTCGACGCGGACGCCGCCATGGACGAGCCCGGCGAGGTGCCGTTGGACGCCCTGGAGTACGAGGAGTGGCGCCGGAGCGTCTGGGAGCGGCCGGACCTGGACCACGAGTTGACCGTCGTCGCCGTGGTGGACGGCGAGCCGGTCGCGTTCAGTCTGGCGCAGACCGACGGGGCGGACCGCTACTGGTCCGCGTTCACCGCCTGCCGCCGGGAGTTCCGCGGCCGGGGCCTGACCAAGCTGGCCAAGCTGGAGTCGCTGCGGCGGGCGGTGGCGGCGGGCTACCGGCACGCGTACACCAGCAACGACACCACCAACGCGCCGATGCTCGCGATCAACGAGTGGCTCGGGTACGCGCGCTGTGCGGGGGAGCGCAAGGGGATCAAGCGACTGAAGTAGCCCCCCGACGCCCTACGGGTTCCGGAACGAAGTGTCCACCGGTCGTCCCGAATCGTGAGAAGATTGGTCTCGACCATGCGGTGCGAAACCGGACAGCCCGGGAGGGACTGGGGCACGAACTCCGGCCCTTCGTGCAGGTTTTGCCCCACTCCGGATAAAGGGTGGGCATAATCGCGCGCATGACGATCAACCGTGCGAACGTGAGCGCGATTGCCGAGGACCTGTACGTGTGGCTCCCCCCGAAGCGGGGCTGGGGCCTGGCCAACTGCGGTCTGCTCGCCTCCGGGACGACCGCGCTCTGGATCGACACCCCCTACGACCCCTCGCTCGCCGGGGAGTTCCTCGCCGCCAGCCGCCGCCTGCTGCCGACCGGGGTGGAGATCGAGCGAGTGGTCGTCACCCACGCCAACGGCGACCACCTGTGGGGCGCCGGGGTGCTCCCGGACGCCGAGGTGATCGCCACCCGCGAGGCGCTGGAGCACATCCACTGGGAACCGACCCCGCAGCAGCAGCACGCGCTGGTCACCAACAGCGACCCGGACTCCCTGCTCGGCAACTACCTCCGGGAGCACTTCGGGCGATTCGACTGGTCCGCCACCGAGCCGGTGCACCCGGACACCGTCTTCACCGGCGAGCTGGAGCTGAAGGTCGGCGACTACCCGGTGCAGATCACCAGCCTGCCCGCCGCCCACACCGGCGGCGACCTCATCGTCCACCTCCCGCACCAGCGCGCCGTGTTCACCGGCGACGTGATCTTCTCCTCGACCCCCGAGCAGCCCGGCGACCACCCCTCGCACTGGGCCGGCCCGCTGGAGAACGTCATCGGTGCCTGCGAGCAGGCCCTGGCCACCGGCGCCGAGATCTTCGTTCCCGGACACGGCCCCGTTCTCGACCGCGAGGGCGTCCGCGAGCACATCGGCTACCTCGCCTACGTCCGTGAGCGCGCCCACGCGCTGCACACCGCCGGAATACCCGCGCTGGACGCCGCCCGGCGGGTGATAGCCGAGCAGCGGCACCCCGAACTCGGCCTGCCCGAGAGGCTGGTGCTCACCATCGCGGCCGAGTACCGGCACCTGGACGGCTCCGAGGCGCCCGGCATCCTGGACGCGATGAGCCAGGTCGCCCTGGTGGCCCGCGAGCTCGCCGAGGACGCCGCCCGCATCCCGCGCCCGCGCTCGGCCCGCAACTGACCGCCCGTAACTGACCGCCCAAAGCCGGCCACCCCTCACCGGTCGCCGACGGCCGGCGCCACCGCCCAGCACGACCCGCAAGGACACCCGAGGACTTCGATGACGCAGATCGCGCTGATCGCCCTGGCGGTGGCGGCCGCCGTGGCCGCGATCGTGCTCTCCAGTGCCCGGTCCCAGGCCATCGCCCGGGCGACGGCCGCCGAGACCGCCCGCGGCGACAGCGAGCAGCGCGCCCGCGCCGCCGAGGCCCGACTGGCCCGCACCGAACAGGAGCTGCGCGAGTCCCAGGAGGCCGTGCGGGACTCCGCCGAGGAGGCCCGACGGGCCGAGGATCGGGCTCGGCAGGCACGGGAGGCCAGGCGGGAGGCGGACCGGCACGGCGACGCCGCGAGCACCCGCGCCGAGGAGGCCGAACGCCGCCTCGCCGCCGCCGAGCAGCACGCCGCCGCACTGCTCGCCGAGATCGGCCACCTCGCCCAGGAGCGGGTCGCCGCCACCGCCGTACGGCTGACGCACGCCAACGCCCCGCTGGTCGGCCCGCTGGACGCGCGGGCCGTCGGCCCCGAGGCCGTCCGGGCTCTGCAGTCCGTCCTGGACGCCGCCACCGCCGCGCTCACCGACGAGCGCGAGCGGGTCGACGCCGCCGCCCGGGCCGCGATGCGCGGCGCCACCTCCCGGATCCAGACCCTGCTGTACCAGATCCAGAGCCTGGTCCAGCAGCTCCAGCACGACAACGACGACCCCCGGCTGCTGGAGGTCGACTTCCGCAACGAGGTCGCGCTGCGCCGGATCCAGACCGTCGCCGTGCTCTGCGAGGCCTGGCCCGGCCTGGCCCGCACCGACTCCCCGCTCGCCGAGGTGGTGGTGGGCGCGCTCTCCCGGGTGCCCGGCTACGCCCGGATCAAGGTCGCCAACCACCTGCGGGAGCAGCGGCTCGCGGTGGTCGCCCGGGCCGCCGAGCCGATCGCCATCGCGATCGCCGAACTGCTCGCCAACTCCACCGCCTACTCCCACCCGGAGACCGACGTCCCGGTCACCGTCCAGCAGGGCGGCCGCGGCGCGCTGGTGATCATCGACGACAGCGGCATCGGCATGGACGAGGACCAGCTGCGCCGGGCCCGCCGACTGCTGGCCGGCCCGCCGGACGTCCTGCTCACCGAGCTCGGCAACCCGCCCAAGACCGGCTTCGCGGTGGTCGGCAAGCTGGCCCGCCAGTACGGCTTCGCCTGCCACATCGAGCCCTCGCCGTACGGCGGCATGCGGACCATCCTGCGCATCCCGGCCGCGCTGGTGACGGTGGTGGACGACGAGCAGCCGCTGTCGGTGCTCACCCCGCTGCCACTGCGGGCCGGCAGCGGACCGGCCCCGGCGCCCACCGTCCAGGCCGTCCCGCCGATGCGCGACGCCGACGAGCAGGACGGGCCAGTGCTCGCCGACCGCCACAACCAGCCCGGCCCGCACCCGGCGCCGGCCATCCACGTGGTGCCGGACCCGGAGCCGGCCGATCCGGTGGCTGCCCCGGCCGCTGTCCCGGCCCCCGCCCTGGAACCGGCGTCGGCCGATGCGGCGGGCCCGACCGGCGACGGCAGCGGCCTGCCCAGCCGGCGCCGCCGCCGACCGATCACGGCCGGAGAGCCGGGCACACCCGCGCCAGCCCTCGCCGCCGACCGGACGCCCGCACCCGACCGGAACCCCGCCGCCGACCGGACCCCCGAGCGGGCCGCCGCCTGCTGGCAGGCGCTGCAGCAGGGCACCGGCTCCGGCCGCGCCGCCGCGGCGCAGGCCCACGAGCGGGCCGCCCACGAGCGGAGCGCCGCCGTACCCGCCGTACCCCACGAGACCGCTGCACCCGAACCGACCGGCACCGCCGCCGGCGACACCACCGCCGGCCGCGACCCAGGTGACCGCACCACCGGCCAGACCTTAGAAGGAGCCGAGCAGTGAGCAGCTCGCCCAGCCCGACCGCCACCGACGAGATCTCGTGGGTGCTGAGCCCGCTGCTGGAGCTCCCGGGAGTGCTGCACGCGGTGATCGCCACCGGTGACGGCCTCGTCGAGGGCGCCTCCGACGGCCTCGGCCGGGCCTCCGCCGAGCGGGTCGCCGCGATGACCGCCACCGTGCACGCCGCCGCCCGGGCCTTCACCACCGCCTTCACCGACGCCGAGCGGCCCCGGCTGGCGCAGACCGTGGTGGAGTCCGACCTCGGCTACGCCATCGTCGTCCCCGCCGGGGAGAACACCTCGCTCGCCGTGTTCACCACCCCGGACGCCCAACTCGGCAACGTGTCCTACCAGATGCAGCTCCAGGTCGCCGCCCTGGCCCGCGCGCTCGCCAGCCCGTCCCGGCGGCAGGACACCACCGCCGGTTCATGAACGCCGTTCCCCGCAGGCGGATGGTGCCCGCCTACCTGGCCACCGGCGGCCGCAGCCGCCCCGGCACCGAGGGCTTCGAGCGGCTGACCGTGCTGTTCGCCGACCGGTCCGACCGGGCCGAACCGCCGACCGAGCTCGAACCCGAACACCGCCGGCTCTGGGAGCTGTTGCGCCCCGGCGCACTGACCGTGGTGGAGGCCGCCGCGCACCTGCGCCTGCCGGTCAGCGCCACCGTCTTCCTCGCGGCCGATCTGGTCGAGGCGGGCCGTCTGCATGCCCGCGCACCGATCCCGCGGGCCCAGCAGACCGACCGCTCCATCGTCGAGAGGCTCCTCGTTGGACTCCGTGCGCTCCGGTAGCCCGGCCGACCGGCCGAGCCGGGTGGGCTACCTGCCCGACCGGGACCAGCTGCTGATGAAACTGGTGGTCGCCGGCCCGTTCGGGGTCGGCAAGACCACCCTCATCCGCACCCTCTCCGAGATCGCCACCCTGCACACCGAGGAGGCGATGACCGAGACCGGACGGCCTGTGGACGACCTGGCCGGCCTGCCCGAGAAGTCCACCACCACCGTCGCCGTCGACTTCGGCCGGCTCACCCTGCCCGGCAACACGGTGCTCTACATGTTCGGCACCCCCGGTCAGCGCCGCTTCTTCCCGCTCTGGCAGGACATCGCCCGCGGCGCCCTGGGCGCCCTGGTGCTCGCCGACACCCGCAGGCTGGCCGACTCCTTCGAGATCATGGACATGGTCGAGGAACAGGGCCTGCCGTACGCCGTGGCCGTCAACCGCTTCCCGGACTCCCCGGACCACCCGGCCGAGGTGCTGCGCGCCCACCTGGACCTGCACCCCGCCACCCCGCTGCTGCTCTGCGACGCGCGCGAGCGCGGCAGCAGCCTCGACGCGCTGATCGCCCTGGCCGAGCACGTCCTCGACACCCTGCCCGCCGCCTCCACCGACCCCGAGGAGCGCCCGTGACCCTCGGGACCCGCCCGACCCCGATCTACGGCCCGGTGTTCGCCGCCGACCCTCAGCTGGTGTACGAGCGGCTGCGCCGCCACGGCGCGGTCGCCCCGGTGGAGATCGCGCCCGGCGTCGAGGCCCTGCTGGTCACCGACTACCAGGCCGCCCTGGACCTGCTGCGCGACACCGACACCTTCTCCAAGGACTCCCGGGACTGGCAGCGGACCGTCCCGCCGGACTCCCCGCTGCTGCCGGTGCTCGGCTACCGCCCCACCGCGCTGTTCAGCGACGGCGAGACGCACGCCCGCTACCGCGCGGTGATCACCGACGGCCTCGCGCTGTTCGAGCCGCACCGGCTCCAGCGGCAGGTCGCCGAGGTCGCCCACCAGCTGATCGACCGCTTCGCGGCGGTCGGCCGTGCCGACCTGATCGCCGAGTACGCCCGCCAGCTGCCCGCCTTCGTCCTCACCACCTGGTTCGGCGTGCCCGAACGGGACAGCGCCGAGATGGTCGCCGCGATCACCGGGCTGATCGAGTCCACCGAACGGGCCGGCGCCGCGTACGGGAAGCTCGTCGCGATGGTCACCGCCATGGTCGCCGAGCGCCGCGCGCACCCCCGGCACGACCTCGCCTCCTGGTTCGTCACCCACCCGGTCGGGCTGGACGACGACGAGGTGATCCGGCAGATCACCCTGTCCCTGATCGCCGGACACGAGCCGACCACCAACCTGATCGGCAACGCCCTGCTGCGCCTGCTCACCGACGCCCGCTACGCCGGCTCGCTGTTCGGCGGCGCGATGACCGCCCACCAGGCGATCGACGAGGTGCTCTGGCACGAGCCGCCGCTGGCCAACCTCTCCGCCCACTACCCGCGGTACGACATCACCTTCCACGGCCGGGAGATCAGGGCCGGCTCGCTGGTGCTGGTCTCGTACGCGGCCGCCAACTCCCAGGCCGCGCCGCCCACCGACGGCACCGAGCTGCGCAGCGGCGAGAGCGCCCACCTGGCCTGGGCGGCCGGCCCGCACGCGTGCCCGGCCCGCGACCCTGCGCTGCTGATCGCGATCACCGCGATCGAGCAGCTGACCAGCCGGCTCAGCGATCTCGAACTGTCCACTCCCGCCGAGGAGTTGCTCTGGCGCCCGGGCCCCTTCCACCGCGCCCTGGTCCACCTTCCGGTCCGCTTCGCGCCGCTGGCCGGGTAGCACGAAGGGCCCGGAACCGACTCCGGGCCCTTCGTCCGTGTCCCGGCCCTACTCGGCGGGGCGGAGCGTCAGAGAGACGCTGTTGATGCAGTAGCGCTGGTCCGTCGGCGTGCCGTAGCCCTCGCCCTCGAAGACGTGCCCGAGGTGCCCGCCGCAGCGGGCGCAGCGGACCTCGACCCGGCGCATGCCGAGCGAGGTGTCCTCGATGTACTGGACGCGGTCCCCGGCCAGCGGCGCGTAGTACGAGGGCCAGCCGCAGTGGCTGTCGAACTTGGTCTCGGAGCTGAACAGCTCCGCCCCGCAGGCCCGGCAGCCGTAGACGCCGACCGTCTTGGTGTCGGTGTACTCACCGGTGAACGGGCGCTCGGTGCCCGCCTCGCGGAGCACGTGGTACTCCTCGGGGCTGAGCTGGGCGCGCCACTCGGCCTCGGTCTTCTCGATCTCGTAGCTCATCACGACTCCCGCTCGGCGTACGTCAGACGTTGGAGGCAACGTTCGCGAGGTGCCCCAGAATTTCGGGGCCGAGGTTGGTGACGTCGCCCGCGCCCATGGTGAGCAGCAGGTCGCCGGGGCGGGCCAGGCCGGCCAGCAGGGCGGGG
>NZ_JAFLNG010000153.1 GCF_017427025.1 Streptomyces sp. FH025 | reverse complement strand
AACTCGTGCCGAACGGCTCCAGGCCCGCCCGGGGGCGGGCGGGCCGAAGGCACTCCCCGCCGGCGTCGGCGTCCGAAGCGGCGGCACCTGGCGGGCGGCCGTGCTGGAGCTGCGGGAACATCCCGGCCGAGGCGTTTCGGTCGATGGTGCCGGCCGAGTCCGCTACGGCCTGGAGGAGCAGTGCCGGCCCCGGACCTCGGGCGGCAGGTGCCCGGTGTGCCGAGCGGGGAGCGCGGCGTGGTCAGCCGACGCTCAGGTCGACGGTGACGCTGCCGTCCGCGGAGGTGAGGGTGCAGGAACCGCCGCCGGTGAAGTCCTGGCTGCCGCGGGCGAGATTGGAGTCCCGGTCGAAGGCCAGTGGGCGACCGGATCCTTCTTCTCGCCCTTGAGCCGGGTGAACAGGTTGTCCAGGAGCTGCCAGGAGCTGTTCGTGGGTGCGGGTGGTGCGCCAGATCCGCACCTCCTCCAGCACGCCGTCGAAGGCCTCGGCGGGCTTGCCGCCCTTGGGGACGGCGCCCAGGGGCAGATGCGGGTCAGAGCGTGATCCTCCGGCCAGGACCTAATCCGTCGTCTGAGGCGGAAGGGACTCGCGCGGGCACCGAAGTGCCGCCCTGGTCTCTTCTGTACGGGGGTGGCCGATGCCCAGTGTCGAGATCCGCCCCCTGAGCACCCGCGCGAACTCGTCAACAGCCGCGTTCGCCTGACCGCTCTCAGCGTAAGCGCAAGCCAGCAGGTGACGGCTGGAGAGGGTGTCCGGATGTTCTTCGCCGAGAATGTCGATCTGCTCCTGAACAATCCTCTGGAGTGCCGCGACCGGCCGGGGGCCGTGACTGGAGCGCAGCTCGAACCGCGCCATCGCGGAATCAATCCGCAGTGCCAGACGATGATCCGGAACACCGTCGGCTAGAGCCTTCAATTCAGGGAGCCAGTCCACGCGTTCCGCGGCCATGGCCCAGGTCAGCGCGCTGGCGATGGTGTCGGGGTGTCCGATCCCGTGGACCGACCGGCTTTCCCGGAATGCTGTTTCAGCATGCTCTCGGGCGTCCTTCACGTATCCCAGCTCGAGGCCGGCCCTGGCCAGCAGATCACACGTGCGCGCCAGCCCCTCCCTCGACGTGTCACCGGCCCGGTGCCAGACGGACTTGAGCTGCAACAGCCGTCCGCGAGCTTCATCGGCACGGCCCTGTTCCAGGGTGTAGTGAACAGCGGCCAGCAGGGCGTAGCGGCCCTGGAGCGAGGTGACGTGCTCCGGGTCGATGGACATCAAGGGCCGCGCGCTCAACTCCCAACTGGGCCAGTCCTCCCACTCGGCCAGACCGCGGCCGGCCGACACGGTCCCGAGCAGCATCGACTCGGCCAGCAGCCCGGCAGAGCATCGTTCAGACGACTCGAGCAGGCAGCGGACCACCTGGGCGGTCAGCCAGTCGAGCTGGACCTCGTCGGCGCCGACCCGTGCCAGCCCATGCTGGCCAAGGGCGCGGAACGCCATGGTGAGGCGGTGCGGCGGCACCTGGCGGTCGGTCGGCAGCCAGGTGCCGGCCGACCGCCAGGAGGAGCGCCGCAGGCCCCTGCCGAGCGCGCTGAGCGGATAGGGCCCGCCGTCCATCAGTGCGAGCGCGCCAAGGACGTCGAATGGGGATGGCGGGCCGGTTGCGGGCAAGCTGTCCATGGCGCGCCGGATCTCGACGGCAAGCGTGGACTGGTACCAGTCGGTCCCGCCGGTTCCGAAAACCACCCGGGCTTGGGAACGCAACCGTCTGAGGAAGCTCTCCGCCGTGTCGTCGGAACGAATGTGGGAAACGGCCTGTGCGAGTGCCAATGGCAGATCACTGAGGTGTTCGGCCACCTGAGCGGCGTCTTGCGGGGTGAGACTGGCCTGATGACGGGTCAGGAAGGCGATGGACTCCGCTCGGGCAAACGCCCCGACTTCCACCACTGCGGCTCTGTGACGCCACCTCCCCGGGTCTCTCGAGACGATGACTACCTGGGCACCGGAGGCCGACAGGGCATCGGGGAGGTCGTCCGGGCCGAGGTCGGCGTCGGGGAGCAGCACGATCGGCCGGGGCATCCTTGGCAGCTCGATCGATACGAATTCATTGAATTTCGCCTTGAGATCGCTGCCGCTACCGGGGTGCCAGGGGTAGACCATCAGCCCTAGCTCATTGCAGATCTCGCGGACTTCCCACTGGACCAGATGCGTCTTTCCGACGCCGATTCCTCCGGTCACTACAACAATGCCGTCCCGCCAAAGCGCAGACATGATCTGTTTCGAGAGTCCGGGCCGGTAGATCCAGGATCTGTGGCCGCCTGGGCCGGTCGGTACGTCACGAAAGGTGATGCTTTGAGAAGACAACTCGACCGGCCTCTCGCTTCTTCGGCTGTCTGCCGGCCGGTTGCGCGGATGGCCGACGCCGGCCTCCCTGAGAACGAGTCGGCGGGGTCGGGGTTACGTCAGCGCACATCCGAGTACCAGTGCGCCCGTGTGCTCAGGTAGTCGAGACTGACCCATTCCTGGGCCAGTCGTTCGCCACGCAGCAGGAGGGCGGTGACCCGGGCACGGTGGCGAGGATGCAGCCAGGCGGTGAGGCGGTCGGCCTCCGTGGGCGAGACGCGGGCCTCCTTGGGCATCGCCCGGCTGGGCCGGCCAAGGTGTAGCAGGGCGTCGTAGAGCTCGACCGCGGGCCGCACTGGCGGAATTCCGGGCAACCGGTGCCTGAGTGCGGTGATCGGGATGCGAAGGCCGGTCGTGTCGATGTCGCCGAAATAAACGATGTGTGAGATGTCATCGCGGTGCTCGATACTGCCGATCGAGCCCGTGAAGGTGTTGCCGATACCCCAGGCGACATACCCGAGATTGTGGTCGATGTGCTGGAGCATGTGTGAAATCGACCAGTAGGTGGTGGAGTTCTCAATCACCAGAAGTCCGCGTCCCCGGCCGAGGCGGTGGTATCCGCTGTCCTCCTCCAGCGGGACCGTAGCGAATGCCTTGGTGAGGAGCGGCGGATCGACGTGAAAGGCGTTGATCAGCTTCAAGAGCTCCGCGGGGTCGGAAAAGAGCGGTTTCGCCTTTAGCTTGTCGAAGATCTTCTCCGCGGGGTGCGCTGGTTGTTGAAAGTACGGATGTCTGCCGAAAATCTCCAGCGCCCGCTCACGAACCGGCAACCGCAGTCCTGGCCGGCCGCTGAGGAGCCACGTGTTGAGCGCTTCATAAGCGGCACGGATCTTGTCGGTGGTGTGAGGCAGGGCCCAGTAGCGCTCCGCCCAGGACAGACTGCTGTGCCAGACCGGCATCGCGGGGATTCGTCGGACGGCCGGACGGAACGGCAGCAGCCGGACGGTCCGCGGGGGCGCCGTCTTGTCGCGGTCTTTCGGCGCTGGGTAGGTGAGCAGTTGAGCGCCCTTCAGCTCCGCCAAGTGGTCGGCAAGGATCCGGGCGCGCAGCTCTCGTTCCCGGCCCGGCGGCACGGGTACCTTCCGGAGGACGGAGAGGACGTCCGCGATCGGCATGTCCTTGCCCGCGGTGCCCCGCCAGCCGTTCTGAAGAGCGTGCTCCCGCAGCCGGCGGAGCAGGTCCACTGCTTCATCGCTGGGGTCCTTTGCCTGATCAGCCGAGTTCATCGTCGCCCTCGTTGGACTTGTCCTTGAGGAAGTATCGGGTCGCTGTGAGCTGCGGCTGGTCGAACCGGTTCAAGGACTCGTCAAGATAGCGCCCGAAGACCTCTGCCACGGACAGGTACTTCCGCTTGGCCCGGAGGTCCGCGTCATTGCGAAGCCTGACCACCAGCGGGAACATGTCCAGCGCAGTGGTATCGAATAGCCCTGTGGTGTAGATGAGTTGAACGCCAAGTGCCCGGGCGACAGATTGCTGCAGTCGCAGCAGGTAGCCGGCGGAGGCTCGTCCGATGGGATTGTCGAGGAACAGCGTGCCGGAGTGGTGGTTCCCCACTCGGCCGCGGTCGTTGGCCCGCAGCGCGGCCATGGTGCAGTAGAGGATGATCGCGGTGGTGAGCGTCTGGCCACCGGAGAAGACCGCGCGCAGATCGGAGACCGGGACCCGCTCGGTTCGCAGTACCGCGTCCGGCTTGAGGATAGTGACCTTGAACCCATCGGGGGCCACCGCGTTCGTCACCCCCTTGAGGATCAGCGGGATCCCATCGCGCTTCAGTTCACGGCCGGCCGCCGCGGCTTCGACCGTCTCGGCGGCCAACTCGTCGACGAGCACACCCATCCGGTCTCGCAGACCCGCCTCGTTCACCTCCCGGTACCGGATCTTCAGGAAGCGTTCCCCGGACCAGCCGCCCAAGCCCTTCGGCAGTCGGGAGAAGCGTTCGGCCCGGCGGAGCACCTGCAGCGCCTCGCTCACCTGCTGGGCGAACTGGCGAACGATCTGAGTCCGATGGCGCTCGATGGCAGCCAAGTCGTCGGTGAGCGAGCGCAGTCGGCTGCGCATGGCATCGGCCCAGTCGGCCGCGAATCCGGGAAGTGCGGCCCGGTCGGTGTTGACCACGATCTGGTGGCTGGCGGTTTCCAGGGCCAGGAAGCGCGGCTGGCTCGCGTGCTTGGCGAGCCGGTCGGCGTGCTTGCGTTCCGCGTCCTCCGCGGCGCCGGCCAGTTTGCGCGCGTCGGTATGAGCGTTGCGGGTTGCCTGATGCAACGCTTGAGCGACAGCGAGATCCGGCTCGAACGGTTCCGCCTCGATCAGCTCGGCCGGGTCGGCATCAGCGAACTCAGGCCAGTCCGCGCCGAACCTCTCGAAGGCCTGCTGCAACGTACTGGTCTCCGCCAGAGCACGCTCCAACCTGCTGCTGTGGCCTTCGAGATCCAGCACGGTGCGGAGCGCCTCCGCGCGAGTCTGCTTGGCCTCCTCGATCAGCCGCAGGCCATGGGGAATGTGGCGCGGCCGTTCGAACGGGGTCAGGTCGATCTCCTCGGCCGGCTCCGCGAAACGCTCATATTCCTCACGCCGGTTGGCCAGCAGGGCACTCAACTCGGCGGCGCGATTCAGCAGTTCCGGTGCGGCCTGTTCAGCCAACCTCCTGGCCAGCTCACGAGACGCCTGATCCGCTCCCTCCGGGCCGGCCAACAGCTGCTGCGCCCGTTCCAGCACTTCTTGCGGGTGTCCGGCGAGTTCGAGGGCCAGCTGGGCAGATTCGGCCTCGGCCTGACGAAGGTCGGAGAGCAGTTGGTCACCGACCGAAGCCCGCAGATAGGTCTCCGCGGCACTCGCATAGCTGCGCCGCAGCACTTCGAGCGGTTCGGTCGGCTGATCCGCCGCGGCGTGGGGTTCCGCTTCACCGGTCAGGAGAGCGGCCTCTTCAGCGAGGCGGCTGGCCGAAGCACGGTTTCCGTCCGCTTCACGCAGCAGGCCAGCGGCTCGCTCGCGACCCTGCCGGGCCTGCTCGGCGGCGGCACGAGCGATCTCGCGTTCCCGCTCGGCGGCCTCCCGCCGCAGGGCGACCGTGGTCCGCCAGCCGACAACCCTGCTTTCATGGTCGGCCAGTACCCGCAGCCGGTGGACCCTGTCGTCGAGACCGCGTTGGGCGGCCCGAACCGGAATCACGGCCTGCCTCACGGCGGCCCGCTTCGTGATGAGTTCCTTGAGCGCGGCTCGCAGCTCGGCGACCTGGCCTTCGCTCTCGGAGACCGACTCCCGCGCGGCCGTGAGGTGTTCCTCCAGCTGGGCGAGCCGACCGGGCGGGAAGTCGCGACGCCACTCCTGGATCCTCGCGGAGAGCGCGGCGGCGCTATCGCGGCGCTCTGCCTGTTCGGCCAGGTGTTCCTGCCGCCGGGTGTGGCGTTGCTGCAGCATCCGGCGTTCCGCGTCCGCGGCCTGCTCGTCGTAGAGGCCGGGGTGCGGCGGGACGACGAAGTCCACCCCGCTGAGCGCGGCGTGCCCGGCTGCCATGGCCGTGGTGGTGCTGACCGGCAGGAAGCCGATGGGATGCAGCTCCCGCCCGTTGAGCACTTCGCGTGCCTGGTCCAGCTGCTCGGGGTTGTTGAGCAGGACACCGCTGGTCAACTGCGGGAGTTGCTGGACGAGCGCGCGGCGGCGATCGACGTCGGGGATGGCGGCCAGGTACTCCCACCCGGTCCACGCCGTGATGCCGTCCCCGGTGAGCGTCTCCTTGACCCGTACCGCCTCGGCCGAGGGCGGCAGCAGCTCGGTCTCCTCCAGGGCGAGCCGGTTCCGCTCGTCCTGTGCCTCGTCTACCCGGAGGTCGGTGATCGTCGCCACCGCCCTGTCGTGCACCTCGGAGAGCTGACTCAGCAGCGCGTCGGCGGCCACTTCCATATCACCGCCCGGATACCCGAGCAGCTCGGGAAGGGCCGGATCCGCGCTGAGGAGATCGGTGCGGGCCGTGGCCGACTCCCAGTCGCCGCTGGCGGAGTCCAGTGCCCGGCGCAGCTCGGCGAGACGTTGCTCGGCGATCTGGACGGCTTCGGCTGCGCGCTGCTGGTCGGTTTCCAGCTGCTCGGCCTCTGCCTCCAGCAGGTCGAGCGCAGTCGCGTTCTCAGCGGCTGCCGTCTCGGCCGTGCCGAGACCTTCGGCCGCGGTGATGTCGTCAGGCAACAGGCCCGCCAGGACGGCGGCGGCCATCGCCTCCCGAACCTCCTGGATCCGCTTCTCCGCTGCCTCGGCTTCGGTGTCCTGCCCGGCAGCCCGGGCAACGGCCTCGTTGTGCTCGGCCTGGGCCTTCTCCGCGTGTTCACCGGCCTCCACCGCCGAACTCTCGGCAGCCTCAGCCTTCTGGATCAGGGACCGCATGGAGGAGTCGAGTGCTGCCGCGAGCCGGGTCGCGGCCCGGTCACGGGCGAGCAGAGCGGGCCGCGCTGCCGCCTCGGCGGCCTCCACCACGGAGCGGACGTTCCGCAGCCGCTGCTCGGCGGTGAGGTGCCGGATCACGAGTGGCGTGAGCTGCCAAGCCGCTGCGACCTGCGCGGCGAGCTTCGCGGCTTCCTCAGCCTCCTGGTGGTTGTTGGTGACCTCCTCAAGGCGCAGGCCGGCCAACCGCCGTTCGAGCTCGGTGGTCACTGTGCAGAGGCGGGCGTGCTCACCCTTCTGATCCCGAAGGTCGGCAGCGAGTTGCTTGGACTCGGTCTGCAACCGGGCCCCGGCCTCGGCCTCGGCCTCGGCCCGGGCCCGCAGCCGCCGTAGCAGAACGGCCATCTCGCGGGCCGCGGCGGTCTTCTGCCGACGGGCCCGGTCGGCGTTGCTCCGCGCCTCTGCCAGTGGTGCGAGGATCTCCAAGGCTCCGTCGACGAAGTCTCGTTCCAGCAGCAACTGGCTGCGCCGGCTGAGCCGCCCCGCATAGGTGTCCAGCAAGTCGGCGAACTCGCGTGCCGGTCCGGTCGGCAGCACCGCCCCCAGCAGGAAATTGACGAAGGCCGCGTCGCTGGCGAAGGAGAAGGCTTCCGCGGCCTCGCCCTCATCCGCGTTCATGCTGCGCTGGTAGCGGAACAGCTCCGGGTCGAGACTCAGCTCGGCCAGCCGGTCCGTCCACTCCCCGTGGCGTTCGAAGGAGTCGTACTCCATCGTGGGGTCGTCGGCGTCCGCCTGCTTCAGCTCGCCCAGATAACTGGCAAGCCGAAGGTAGTGGTTGCTCGAGGCGATCGGCAGGTTCTCCATGCCCAAGTTCGCCGTTGGGCGGAAGTGGTACCAGCGCTCGATCAGGTTCCGCGGGTCGGACGTCTGCCTCTGATCCTTCCACTCTGAGACCTTGCCGGTGATAAGCCGACGACCGCTACGGGCATGTGTCCATTCCAGCACCACATGAGCGGTGTCCCTGTCCAGGACGAAACGCTCCAGTACACCGCTGCCGGCCGAGCCGACGACCTGCCGCCGTCCCGGCAGCACTACCGAGAAGATCAGCTTGATCAGGACGGACTTGCCGCCGCCGTTCTCCAGAAACAACACGGTGGCCGGTGACGGACGCCGAGCCGGTGCCCCCGATCCAAAGATCGCCAGCTGGGTCCCCGCTACCGGCCGGCCGACGCCGCTGAAGTCGAGCAGGACGTCCTGGTAACGGGCTCCGGGCGGGCCGACGGACTTCAACAACACTCGGGAGAGCTCATACATGGCCGCCGCCTTCCGACTGCTCAGCGGTTCGCGCGGGGGGCAAGGTCACGCGCAGCGTGCCGCCCGGGTCAGTGATCGGAGGGACGACGCCCATGCTCAGCAACTCGGCGAAGGCAGCGGTGGAGGCCAACTCGCGGATCTGGACCGCATAGCGCGGTGTACCGCGGTAGATGGTCTCGCCGTCGGGGTCCTCAAGGGCCACGAGCAGACCTTGGTCGGTAAGGAACCGCAGCGCCCGGGAGATCATCGCGCTGGTCGAGTTCGGGGCGGCACGGTCGTCCTTGGTCGTCGCTGTCGGCGGGCGACGGGCATAGGCGCGCCAGGCCCGCTCCAGTTCCGGAGTCTCGGACGGCGCGTCCTCGTCCCGCCCGCTCTCGTCCGCCCGTAGCTTCAGCTTGCGACAGATCTCACGAACCGTCTGGTCCACGACCGTTGCCGTCACGCGTCCGAGGTGACCGTCGTCGGCCAGGTCGGCCGGCCGCGGAAAGACCAGGGTCGCCACCGCGAGGTGGATGATGCCGTGCATCACCTTCTCGCCGTCCCCGCGGTGACGCGAGAACCGGGCGTAGTCCTCCATCCGCGTCTCGAAAACGGAGCCCTCAGCCGCGGCGAGCACCGCACCGGCCGCAGAAGTGACCTTGACCACCCGCAGGCCGAGGCCGGCCGCGATACGAGCGGTGAGCAGCTGGAATCCGTCGTCTTGGTGGTAGCGGCGGACCAGGGTCTCGTAGCCGGCGTCCTGGGAGGGGTGCTGCCGGGGCCGCATGCCAAAGGCGATCAGCTGGGCGGCCCCCTCGGCATCGGAGACGGTCAAGGTGTCGGTCATCAGCGGGCCTCCTTGGCGGAGTCGTCACCTTGATCGGGGCCGCTGCCCACGAACGGTTCACTGATCGAGGCGGTCTGCAGCAACAGGTCGTCCCCGCCGAAGCGGGGGAGGTCGAGCTGGCCACCGCTACGGACGGCGAGCAGCACTTCGGTGTCGCCCTGCTCGATGTGCTGGCCAAGTTCCGGACTGAACGCATGGACCGCCCGGTGCAACAGGAGCGTGGCCGTGCTCGGAGCGATCGCCTCCGCCGCCATCAACAGGTCGCTCAATGTCCGTGGTGCGTCATGCAGTTCGAGGAGCTCATCGGTGGCGGCCCAGTCCTCGAGCGAGAAGGGGGGTTGTTCGCCCGCCCCGTCCAGGATCGGCTCGGGCACCTCGTCGCCAAGCCGCTGCCGCTCTGGAGCCGACCGGAGCAGCCGGGTCACCAGGGAGGCCAAGCCCAGCACGGCGGGGGCTGCCGGTCCACTCGCGTCCCGGAAGAACCCCGTGCCGACCCGCGACGCGTCCCGCACCGGGAGACCGAGCAGGGGAACCAGCAACTGCCCGTGCAGGTCGAGCGCGGCCCGGCGGGGCGGCTCGGCGAACTGCTGCCGGTCCTGCTCCTTGCGGAACAGCTCACCGGCAGTCAGCAGCCTCTTCTGCAACTGCATATGACGACGGATGCAGTCGCGGACGATCACCACGAGCTCAGCAGCCCGCTGCTTCTGCAGCGGATCGTCCGACTTGTCGCGGGCCTCGCTGATATTGGTCAGGATGCGGTGCTCGAAGTCGTACCGCTCCTCGATATGGGCGAGTGCGTCAGCGAGGAGCTCGGGAACCTCGTGATCCCAGTCCACCGCCCGGACGTTGCGCCTGGTGGCATCCAGCAGTTGCCGCAGCATCTCGCCGTACTGCACGGTCCGGTACCTGGCCTGTTCCGCTGCCAATTTGGCCTCGGCCAGGCGTCCGCGCCTGATCAGGCTGCCGAGTTTCACCTCGGCGGCGATCTGGGCCGACTCGACGTCGGTGTCCAGGGCACCGACCAGGACGTTGATGGCCTCGTCGGTGGCGCGCAGGTAGATCCTCCCGTCCAAATCGGCCCGTTCGACAAGGAGGTTGAACTCGAAGGTGAAGCGCCGGTAGACACCGCTGCCGTCCACCGACCCGTAGGTCTGGCTGAAGCTTCGGTCCACCGTGCCGACGTTGATCAGTCTTTGCAGTACGTGACGGGCCACGTTCTGGTGTTCCGTAGCCGCACGGACCGGAGCCTGCAGCGCTACGAACCGCTGGACCTGGTCGAGGATCCGCTCCTGACTGGCCCCGGAGTCGAAGTCCATTGAGACGGTGACCTGATCAATGGTGTGCAACGCGATCTCGGCCATCTGGTACACCGAGGCATCCACCCAGCGCAGACTGCCCTTGTTGTCGTCCAGAGCCTGTAGCCGCGCGGCGCAGGCAAGCGCCTTCGCCCGTCGCGCAAGGCCTTCGTCAGGCAGATGTGCCGGGGTGGAGTTCTGGGTGTCGGCCACGAAATGACACGCTAGCTATCTTGATGGGCCTGTGGTGCTGAATGGACAAACCAGGCTGATTCAATGATCAAACCGGAGATTAAACGACCAGTCCGATGCGACATGAGCACGAATGACGCCAAAGCGGGCGGGGACGCCACGCCGACGAGCCAGCCCGGACAACACGAAAGCCACAGACCAGATACCGGCCCGGTCCCAGCCCTGCTCGGAGACGGCGCCCACTCCCCTGCCCTCACACCGCCCATCCACGACACCACACGCGGTGGCCCGGGTTGCAGCCCGCGGCCACCGGATCGGGGAGAAGGCCTCCGAGCGCCCCACACGACCATCGAGCAGGTCCTCCAACTCGCCGAGCCGACGGCCCCGCGCCGGCACCCGACGGTGTCCATCGCCGCCTTCACGGCCCTGCGCCAGGAGGAGACACACAGCCGAGGGCGCTCCTGCGACCGATCCGGTCGCTCTCAGCGCGGCATCGATCTCGCGTGCTCCTGGCGCAACCGGGCCCAGGCCGTGACCTGGTCCGGCTCACCGGACGGAAGCCGCCCGCCGGCCCGCTCGACCAGGACCGACGCCGTGGCGATGAAACCCACCGTGAGTGATCGCAGGATCGGGTGGGTCGCCTCGTGATACCGCCGCACGAGTTCGGCGACAAAGGCTTCCAGAACCGGGAGATCGAGTTCGCACTCGTCCTCGATGATCTCGCCGATTCCCGAATCCAGCCCGAATGCGGATGCCACCGCCGCTGCCTCTCCGGTGAACAGCCTGGCCACCGTGTTCGACGGATCCCAGACGATCTCGTCCCCCACCTGGAAAGTACAACTCACTGCGCCCACCTAACTGTTACATCTACGCCCGGATTGGCAGCTTTCCAATCCTCGACAGCTTGCTCAACCGCAGCCCTGAACTGAGGTGTTGCTCCCGGCTCCGTGAAGTCCATGCCAAGTGGGGCATCCTCGTAGCCCTCAAGATAGGGACGAGCGCGGAGATAGGAGTCGAGTTTCTTGACGACATTCTTCTGTACCCACTTCTGCGGGTCCATCCGCGGGTCCTGGCCAGTGGCCGTCTTCTCCTCCCAGAGGGTCCCGTTCTCCACTCGATCGATATCGGTGATCGTATCCGAAAGATCTGAGGGGTTGTCGACGACGTAGTTGGTGTCGCCCTCGCGCGGTGGCCGGACGCGATTCGAGACGGGCTCGCCGCCAGTGTCTCCCCCACCGCCACCACCGCCTCCGTCGGAACTCATGTTGACCCGGTCCGGACCAGCCGCGTCCTGCATGATCGTGTTCAGGCCAAGGCCCGTCATTCCGAGACCGCCGGTAATGGCTGCGGCTGAGACGATGTTGACCGGCACGCCCAGCACTGCCCCGATACCGGTGGCGTCGAGGGCGAAGCCGCCGATCTCGCCGCCCGCGCCGAGCACCGCCAGGCTCAGCCCACCTGCCAGTTCGAGCACGGCACCCGGGTCGTGCACCATGGCGTTGCCCACCGAAGCGAGGTCGTCGAGAAGCACCTCTCCGGCCTTCTCGACGAAATGCCCTGCATCGGAGAAGAACCCGCCGATGTCATCGCCCAGACGGGACCAGAAACCCGGCTTGGGCGGCGCCAGGTCACGAGCCTTCCCGACTTTGTCAGCTGCGGTGTCACCAGCAGACGACAGCTGTTCTCTGGCACTGCGCAGCGTTTCACCCGCTGCCGCCTTGTCACCGGAGCTCCACTGGCTGACCGCTGTGGCCGCTTGGGCCTGCGCCCACACCAAAGTCGAGACATAGCTCTTGAGCGCGTCTGCGGCATCGTGAAATGCGTCGCCGGCCTGAAGCCACTTCCCCGGCTGCCCATGGAATGCGTGACGGAATGCGTCTCCGGCTTCTCCACGCCAGCCGTCAGCCGTGTCGATCCGCTGGAGTCCGGCTCCTGCCTGATGCAGATGGTCGCCATAGGAACGCAGTTCGGCCTCGGTCGCGTAGATCGCCGCCGGGCTTCCGGGGATCAACGATTTCGGATCGCTCGTGGTGCCGAGTTCGGCTGCCATCAATGCGCTCCGGGATCGGCCCCGGGAGCGGTCACCATGCTGCCGCTCCGCGCGACATGCTGGTGTGCGTCCTGCTCTGCCTTGGTATAGGCATTCACACTGAGCGTCAGCCGGCTTCTGATCTCCTTGCCGTCCTTGGCAAGGTTGTCCACGCCACGTTTCCATCGACTCAGGAAATCGGACAGCGTACTCGCCAGGTGGCCATGACCGATCGCCGACGAGTCATGGGGTATGTCGGTGACCTTCCGCCGGCTCACCTCCTCGAGGGTGCCGTTCACGCCTGCGGCGGCGTCCCTCAACGCAC
>NZ_JAFLNG010000152.1 GCF_017427025.1 Streptomyces sp. FH025 | reverse complement strand
GACGTCCTTGTGGAAGACGCTCGGGATGATGTAGTTCGCGTTGAGCTCGTCGTCGGTCACGGTGGTGGCCAGCGCCCGGGCGGCGGCGATCATCATCTCGGTGTTGACCGTCCGGCTCTGGGCGTCCAGCAGGCCGCGGAAGACGCCGGGGAAGACCAGCACGTTGTTGATCTGGTTCGGGAAGTCGCTGCGGCCGGTGGCGACCACGGCGGCGGTCTGCCGGGCGACGCCCGGGTCGACCTCCGGGTCCGGGTTGGCCAGCGCGAAGACGATCGCGTCCTCGGCCATGGTGGCCAGGTCGTCGCCGTCCAGCACGTTCGGGGCCGAGACGCCGATGAAGACGTCGGCGTCCGCCACGGCCTCCTTGAGGCTGCCGGTGCGGCCCGAGCGGTTGGTGTGCTCGGCGATCCAGCGCAGGCTGTCGTTGAGGTCCGTACGGCCCTGGTGGACCACGCCGTGCACGTCCGCCACGGTGGCGTGCTCGACGCCGGCCGCCAGCAGCAGCTTGAGGATCGCGGTGCCGGCGGCGCCGGCGCCCGACATCACCACGCGGATGTCGCCGATCTCCTTGCCGACCACCTTCAGCGCGTTGGTGAGGGCGGCCAGCACCACGATCGCGGTACCGTGCTGGTCGTCGTGGAAGACCGGGATGTCCAGGGCCTCGCGCAGCCGGGCCTCGATCTCGAAGCAGCGCGGCGCGGAGATGTCCTCCAGGTTGATGCCGGCGAAGCCGGGGGCGATCGCCTTGACGATGGCGACGATCTCGTCGGTGTCCTGGGTGTCCAGGCAGATCGGCCAGGCGTCGATCCCGGCGAAGCGCTTGAACAGGGCCGCCTTGCCCTCCATGACCGGCAGCGCGGCCTCCGGGCCGATGTTGCCCAGGCCCAGCACCGCGGAGCCGTCGGTGACCACCGCGACGCTGTTGCGCTTGATGGTGAGGCGGCGGGCGTCCTCGGGGTTCTCGGCGATCGCCATGCAGACCCGGGCGACACCCGGGGTGTAGATCATGCTGAGGTCGTCACGGTTGCGGATCGGCAGCTTCGAGGACATCTCGATCTTGCCGCCGAGGTGCATCAGGAAGGTCCGGTCCGAGACCTTGCCGATCGACACGCCGTCGATCGCCCGCAGCTTCTCGACGATCTCCTCGCCGTGCGCGACCGAGGAGGCCGCCACGGTCACGTCGATCCGCAGCGCCTCCAGGCCGGAGGCGGTGACGTCGAGACCGGTCACCGATCCGCCGGAGGACTCCACAGCGGTGGTGATCGCACTGACCGCGTTGCCGCGGGCCGGGACCTCCAGGCGCACCGTGATCGAGTTGGAGACACTGGGTACCGTCGCCATCGACGCTTCCTTCTTCCGTCTGTCCCGCAGGCTCAACATTTTGTTGAAGGCATCGCCTGCGCATGCTAGACCTCGATCGTCGCACCTTCCAAGGGATTGCCAGAAATAACGTTCATTGAGTGTGCGGATCCGACAACCCGGGCGAACCGCGCCCACCCCGCATCCGGTCCGGGACGGTCCCGGGGCGTCCACTCCTTGCCTCTCCGGGCCGATGCGTTACATTGGACGGGACACCGGCTCGATCCAAGCCCCCGGGCCCAACCTTCGTCCCTTCGAGGGACCACTTGCCGCGAGGCGAGCATGGCGGGTCGGTGTCGTCAACGTCTGAAGGCCCCTCACCGGTCGGTGAGGGGCCTTCGTCGCGTCACGGACCGTCAGCCGTGCAGCAGCGCGGGCACGCCGGCCGCGTCCGGCAGGTCGTCCGGGCCGGACAGCACGGTCAGCCGCTGGGTCGCCCGGGTCAGCGCCACGTACAGCACCCGCAGGCCGGCCTCCGACTCGCCGGCGATGCCGGTCGGGTCGGCGACCACGGTCGCGTCGTACTCCAGGCCCTTGGCCTCCAGGCTGCCCAGCGCCACCACGCGCTCGCCCAGGCCCTCGGCCCAGCCGGCCGCCTCGTCCCGGCGGTCCATCGGCACCACGATCGCCACGGTGCCGTCCACCTCGCCCAGCAGCCGCTCCAGCTCGACCCGGGCGGCCGCGGCGAAGGCCTCCGGCGCGGGGTCGGTGACGGCCGCGAAGCGCGGCTCCACGCCGACGTGGCGCACCGCGCTCGGCGAGGGGGTGCCCGGCGCGGCCAGCGCCAGCACCTTGGCCGCGACCTCGGCGATCTCGGCGGGGTTGCGGTAGTTGACGGTCAGCGTGAAGCGGCGGCGCGGCTTGCCGGAGAGCACCTCGTCCAGCGCGGACTGGGCCTCCTGCGGGAACGGCCAGGAGGACTGCGCTGGGTCCCCCACGATCGTCCAGGTGGCCATCCGGGACCGTCGGCCGATCATCCGCCACTGCATCGGGGTGAGGTCCTGGGCCTCGTCCACGATGACGTGCGCGTACTCCCTGCGCTCGACCGGCTGGCGGTCGCGTTGGCGGGCGCTGCGGTCGGCGAAGGTGGTGACCTCCTCCAGCCCGGTCAGCAGGTCCACCGCGTCCACCTCGCGGACCTTCGGGCGGGCCGGCTCGCCGAGCAGCACCTGTAGCTCGTCCACCAGCGCGACGTCGTGCGCGGACAGCGCGCCCTCGCCCTCCGGGGACAGGTGGCGCCAGGAGGCGGCCAGCAGCCTGGCCTCGTCCGGGGTGACGGCGCGGCGGGCGATCCGGTTGGTGTGCCGGCTCTGCTTGAGCGTGCCGAGCACCCGGCGCGGGGTCAGGGCCGGCCACCAGGCGTCCAGGAAGTCCAGGAACGGCGGCTCGTCCGAGACGTACTCGTCGAAGGACTCCTTCTCCTCCTGGCGCTGCTCGCGGGCGTAGTGGTCCGTGGGCTTGGGCAGGTGCCTGGTGGCCTCCAGCCACAGGGCGTCC
Organism: Streptomyces sp. FH025; assembly: GCF_017427025.1. Taxonomy (GTDB): domain Bacteria; phylum Actinomycetota; class Actinomycetes; order Streptomycetales; family Streptomycetaceae; genus Kitasatospora. Next base: position 9,948 of record NZ_JAFLNG010000152.1, on the reverse strand, counting down.
AGCAGCAGCCGGCGGGCGCGCGGGCGCAGCAGGTTCAGCGGGGTGCCGCCGGAGCCCACCACGTTGCCGCGCACGGCCTTGAGCCGGCCGGCGTCCAGCTTCAGCACCTCGCCGCGGGCGACCACCTTGAGCTCCTGCGGCGCGCCGAGCTCCAGCGCCGCCCGGGCGGCCCGGCGCAGCAGCTGCACCATCCGGGCCGAGCCCTTGACCCGGGCCGTCTCCGGGGTGTCGTAGGTGCCCGCCTCGATGCCGTCCACCAGCGAGCCGATCGCGCGGATGGCGACCTGCCCCTCCTCCCCCAGCGCGGGCAGCACGCCCTCGGTGTAGGAGACCAGCAGCGGGGTCGGCGAGACCACCAGGATGCCGCCGGCGTAGCGGCGGCGGTCCTGGTAGAGGAGGTAGGCGGCGCGGTGCAGGGCGACGGCGGTCTTGCCGGTGCCCGGGCCGCCGGTGACCAGCGTGGCGCCGGCCGCGGCGGCGCGGATCACCTCGTCCTGCTCCTTCTGGATGGAGGAGACGATGTCGCGCATCGAGTGGCTGCGGGCGCGGCCCAGCGAGGCCATCAGCGCGCCGTCGCCGACCACGGCCAGCTCCTCGCCGTCCAGGGTCGGGGTGAGGTCGGGGCGCAGCAGGTCGTCCTCGACGCCGATCACCTTGCGGCCCTTGGAGCGGATCACCCGGCGGCGGATCACCCGGCCCGGCTCGACCGGGGTGGCGCGGTAGAAGGGTGCGGCGGCGGGGGCCCGCCAGTCGATCACCAGCGGGCCGTACTCGGCGTCCAGCACGCCGAGGCGGCCGATGTGGAGGGTCTCGGCGACGGCCGGGTCGGCCGGGTCCAGTGCGGTGTTCGACGGGATGCCGTGCTCCTCCGGGGCGTCCGCCCGCTGGAGGTCGATCCGGCCGAACAGGAAGTCCTCGAACTCGCTGTTGAGGCGCTGGAGGTGGGCGCCGGCCCGGTAGACCTGGGCGTCACGCTCGGCGAGCGCGCCGGGGGTGCCGACCTGGACCCGCTTGGCGGCGTCCTCCAGGATGTACTCGGCCTCGGCGAGCTTCTCCTCCAGCCGGTGGTAGACGGTGTCGAGGTGCTGCTGCTCACCGGCGATCTCGCGCTCGCGGACGGTCTCGTGGTCGGTGGCGGGGGTGGTGTCCGTGTTGCTCTGCATGGCCTCGGTGGTTACGACGGATATCCCGCTCCGGAAGACGAGCGGACGGATGATCCTACGCCCGGGCGGGCTCGCCCGTCTCACCGGGACCGTAAAAAATCCGAAGGCCGCCCCCCGCGTGAGCGGTGGACGGCCTTCGGTGTGAACATGGGGTGGTGGAGATGCCGGGAATCGAACCCGGGTCCAGTGGAGTTAATTCAGGGCTTCTCCGAGCGCAGTCCGCTGTGCTTTTCTCGGCCCTGGCGGTCACACGGACAAGCCGCCAACAGGCCCAGCTGCTGTTTGATTTCCCATCCACCCCCGCAGCCCGGGCGGACGGTTGAGTTCCCTAGATTATGCCAGGGTCCGGGTCGGGAACTCCCCGGTCTGACACCCAAGCGCTATCGGTGCTTATTAGGCAGCGAGAGCGAACTGCTGGGAATCGCGCTTAGAGTTGGCGATTATTTTTTTGCGACACGTGGTTAACGAGATCATTGCCGCGTTCCTCGGCTCGCTTCCCCTGTTTCAACATCCCCTGTCGAAACCGATCATCCCCATGTTTTTTTGAGAAACAGCTCGGACGATGACCGTCCGTGTTGCTGGCGCCATAGTACGCGAGGCGACGGGCGAGGGTCCAGCGGATTAACCCTGGCGCCGCCGGGCCGCCGCCACCGCGCGGGCCGTCTCGCGGGTGTCCTGCTTCTCGCGGAGCGTCTGGCGCTTGTCGTACAGCTTCTTGCCGACCGCGAGCGCCAGTTCGAGCTTGACCCGGCCGTCCTTGAAGTACAGCGAGAGCGGGACCAGGGTGTGGCCGGCGTCGCGGACCTTGGTCTCGATCTTGCGGATCTCCAGCTTGTGCAGCAGCAGCTTGCGCTTGCGCCGGGCCGCGTGGTTGGTCCACGTCCCCTGGGTGTACTCGGGGATGAAGACGTTGTCGATCCACGCCTCGTGGTTCTGGATGTAGGCGTAGCCGTCGACCAGGTTGGCCCGCCCCTCGCGCAGTGACTTCACCTCGGTGCCGGTGAGTACGAGGCCGCACTCGTAGGTGTCGAGGATCGTGTACTCGTGTCGCGCCTTCTTGTTCTGCGCGATCAGCTTCTGTCCGGTTTCCTTTGCCATAGCGCGGTCATTCTCGCACTTCGGGGCCGGGAACGGCAGCTGCTTTAGGCGCGGGTGCCGAGCCCGTTCAGGCGCGGGTGCCGAGCCCGGCGATGACCCGCAGGGCGAGGGCGCCGGCGTCCTCGCCGGCGTCGGCCGGGACGTCCGGGGTGAGGCCGGTGCCGTCCAAGGAACGGCCGGCCGGGGTGTGGTAGCGCCCGACGGTCATCTCCAGCACGGCGCCGTCGGCGAGCCTGCTGGGCTGCTGGACGGTGCCCTTGCCGAAGGTCCGGGAGCCCACCACGACCGCGCGGCTGCGGTCCTGCAGGGCGCCGGCCAGCAGTTCGGCGGCGCTCATCGTGCCGCCGTCCACCAGCACCACCAGCGGGGTGCGCTGGTCGCCGCCGGGCGGGGCGGTCAAGTCCCGCGTCTCGCCGCGCTCCTGGTACGAGCCGACCGAACCGCCGTCCAGGAAGATCCCGGCGGTGCCGACCGCCTCGTCCACCAACCCGCCGGAGTTGCCGCGCAGATCGAGCACCACGCCGGTGTGCGGGGTGCGCAGGGCGGCGCGCACCTGCTCGGCCACGCCGTTGGTGAAGGCCCGGACGGTGATCCGCAGGACGCCCTTGTCCAGGTGCTCCGCGGTGACCTGCTGACTGTCCAGCAGCACGCGCCGCAGCCGCAGTTCGCGCACCTCCCCGCCGGCCCGCTGCACGGCCAGGGTGACCTCGGAGCCGACCCGGCGCTCGCCGCCCTGGCCGCGCAGCCGGGCGACCACCTCGGTGACCGGCAGCCGGTCGGCCTGGTCGGCGTCGATCCGCAGCAGCCGGTCACCGGGGGCGATCCCGGCCTCGGCCGCCGGCCCGGCCGGGGTGACCCGGGAGACCGCGGTGACGCCGTCCTCGCCCCGGCCGACCGAGAGGCCGACGCCCAGGTAGCGGCCGTCCAGGCCCTGGCTGAACTCCGCGTACTCCTGGGCGCTGTAGTAGGCGCCCCAGCGGTCGCCGCCGGCCGCGAGCAGGTGCTCGGCCTGCTGCTCGGACAGCGCGGCGCCGGACGGGTCCGCCGGGAGCCCGGCGTTCGCGGCCGGGGCGAGGTCGGCGGCGGTCCGGCGGGGCGGGACGTTCGGGTCGCCCCAGGCCCCGGAGGCGGCGCCGGCCAGCAGCACGGCACCGAACACCAGGCTGAGGGCGGCCACCTGACGCGCCCTGCGCGGAGTTTGCAGCATGGAACCGGAGTCTAGACACCGCGCCGCGCGCGGCGGGCCGCAACGGAGGACCGCGGAACGGCGACGGCCCCGGACGGCGCAGTGCCGTCCGGGGCCGAAGGAACCGGTGGGGATCAGACCTTGAGGTACTTGCGCAGGGTGAAGAACGCCGCGACACCGGCCATGCCCATACCGACCACGATCAGCAGCGGAATCACCGCGAGCACCGAGCTGAGGCCGATGAAGTGGATGAACTGCACCCGGTCGGCCAGCCAGTTCTGGACGAAGAAGTGCCCGCCGATCAGCAGGCCCGAGGCCATCACCGCGCCGAGCAGCGCCGAGAACGCCGCCTCGGCGATGAACGGCATCTGCACGTAGAAGTTCGAGGCGCCGACCAGGCGCATGATGCCGGTCTCGCGCCGCCTGCTGAACGCCGACACCCGAACGGTGTTGACGATCAGCAGCAGTGCGACGAAGAGCATCAGCACCATGATCACGAAGGCCGCCGTCTGGAGGCCGTTGAGCAGGCCGAAGAGGTTCTCCAGGATCTTCCGCTGGTCCTCGACCGACTTCACGCCCGGCTTCCCGGCGAAGGCGCTCTGGATGACGTCGTACTTGGTCGGGTCGTTGAGCTTGACCCGCCAGGACTGCGGCATCGCGTCCGGGCCCAGGACGGAGATGAGCGGGTTGTCCGGGTTCATCTCCTTCCAGTGCTTGTACGCCTCGGCCGAGCTCTCGTAGGTGGACGACTGGACCACCGAACTCATCTTGTCCAGCTGGTCCTTGATGTCCTGGACCTGCTGGTCGGTGGCCGCGCCCTTGTCGCACTGCGGCGAGTTGCGGGCATCCGCCTTGGTGCAGAAGTAGATGCTCACCTCGACCTTGTCGTACCAGTACCCCTTCATGGAGTTCACCTGGTCGCGGACCAGGAGCGAGGAACCGGCGAGGGCGAGGGAGAGCGCGACACTGACCACGACCGCGATGGTCATGGTCAGGTTGCGTCGGAGACCCACACCGATCTCCGACAGGACGAACTGGGCACGCATGCGGGAAACAACTCCAGGGTCGGTACTGCTGGGTCTGGCGGTTTCGGGCCGGCGGCCCTACGGGTTCAGCGCCGGTCGGTCAGTGCTGGTACCCGTAGACGCCGCGGGCCTGGTCGCGGACGAGCAGCCCCTTGTCGAGTTCGATGACCCGCTTGCGCATCTGGTCGACGATGGCCTGGTCGTGGGTGGCCATCAGCACCGTGGTGCCGGTGCGGTTGATGCGGTCGAGCAGCTTCATGATGCCGACCGAGTTCTGCGGGTCGAGGTTTCCGGTGGGCTCGTCCGCGATGAGCAGCATCGGACGGTTCACGAAGGCGCGGGCGATCGCCACGCGCTGCTGCTCACCACCGGACAGCTCGCCCGGCATGCGGTCCTCCTTGCCGCCGAGGCCGACCAGCTCCAGCACCTCGGGCACCACCTTGGCGATGGCGCTCTTGGGCTTGCCGATCACCTCCAGGGCGAAGGCGACGTTCTGCGCGACCGTCTTGTTCGGCAGCAGGCGGAAGTCCTGGAAGACGGTGCCCAGCTGGCGGCGCATGTGCGGCACCTTCCAGTTGGACAGCTTGCCGAGGTCCTTGCCCAGCACGTGCACCGCGCCCGTCGTCGGGCGCTCCTCGCGCAGGCACAGGCGCAGGAAGGTGGACTTCCCCGAGCCGGACGAGCCGACCAGGAAGACGAACTCACCCTTCTCGATCTCCAGCGAGACGTTGTCCAGGGCGGGACGGTTCTGCTTGGGATAGGTCTTGGAGACGTTGTCGAATCTGATCACGGCTGCATCACGGAGGCCATCCTAGGCGGCGCCAGTCCTCGGTCGGTCCGCCCCGGAGGCCCGGTCCCGGGACGGGCGAAAGGAGCGCGGAGGGCGGCTCCCGGTCTGGGACCATACGCGAATCGGCGACCGGCCCGCAGGAGCCGCCCAGGACGGCGGCCGAAGCCTGGGGGAGAATGTCCGTTTATGCCCCGAATATTGCGAGCCATCTCACAGCCCGGGAGCCGGAACCGCCAGAACCTGGCAGAGTGGAGGTGGCGACCGCATCCGGCCGCTCCCCCGTACAGGGCAGGAAGAGGAACCAAAGCCCCGTCCGGTGCGTTGGCTGTAGCAGCGAGGAGGAGATCGCATGACCTGCGACCATCTGGTGTGCGCCAACTGCAACGGACGCGTCAGCGACGGGCGTTGCCCGGTGTGCCGCGCCAACCGGGCCCGGCTGCAGGAGCAGCAGGGGCCGTTCGCCGCGCTCTCCCCCGCGATGCTGCTGGCGCTGCTGGCCGGACTGCTCGCGGTGGCGCTGCTCGCCCGGCAGGCGCTGGCCTGACCCCACCCGACACACACGCTGAAGGCCCCCGACCGCTGCGGTCGGGGGCCTTCGGCGTGTCCGCTGTTACTCGGCGGCGGTCTCGCGCTGCTTGCGCCAGCGGATTCCGGCCTCGATGAAGCCGTCGATGTCGCCGTCCAGGACGGCCTGCGGGTTGCCGGCCTCGAACGCGGTGCGGACGTCCTTCACCATCTGGTACGGGTGCAGCACGTAGGAGCGCATCTGGTTGCCCCAGGAGCTGCCGCTGTCCTTGAGCGCGTCCATCGCCGCCTTCTCCTCCTGGCGGCGCCGCTCCAGCAGCTTCGCCTGGAGGACGTTCATCGCGGAGGCCTTGTTCTGGATCTGCGAGCGCTCGTTCTGGCAGGAGACCACGATGCCGGTCGGGAGGTGCGTGATGCGCACCGCCGAGTCGGTGGTGTTGACGCCCTGGCCGCCGGGGCCGGAGGCGCGGTAGACGTCCACCCGCAGGTCGCCCTCGTCGATGTCGACGTGGTCGGCCTGCTCGACGACCGGGAGCACCTCGACACCGGCGAAGGAGGTCTGCCGGCGGCCCTGGTTGTCGAACGGCGAGATGCGGACCAGGCGGTGGGTGCCCTGCTCGACCGAGAGGGTGCCGTAGGCGTAGGGCGCCTTCACGGTGAAGGTCGCGGACTTGATGCCGGCCTCTTCGGCGTACGAGGTGTCGTACACCTCGGTGGGGTACCCGTGCCGCTCGGCCCAGCGCAGGTACATGCGCATCAGCTGCTCGGCGAAGTCGGCGGCGTCCACGCCACCGGCCTCGGCGCGGATGTTGATCAGCGCCTCGCGGGCGTCGTACTCGCCGGACAGGAGGGTGCGGACCTCCAGTTCCTCGACCGCCTTCTGGAGCGCGACGAGCTCGGCCTCCGCCTCGGCGCGGGTGTCCGCGTCGTCCTCGGCCTCGGCCAGCTCGAACAGCACGCCCAGGTCGTCGATGCGGCTGCGCAGGCCCTCGACCCGACGCAGTTCACCCTGGAGGAAGGAGAGCCGGCTGGTCACCTTCTGCGCGTTCGCGACGTCGTCCCACAGGGTGGGGGCGGCTGCCTCCTCCTCCAGGACCGCGATGTCGGCCCGGATCTTGTCCAGGTCGAGGACGGCCTCGATCGACCCCATGGTCGTATCGAGGTTCTTGAGCTCTTCGGAAGGATCGACGGCTGCCACGCCCCCAGCGTAATGGTTCCGGCGGTGGTCATGACGACACCCCCGTTCCGCAGGGGGGCTACGGAGCCCGCGGAGCGGTGCCGTGCACGGTCGGGCGGGCCGGGTGGCCGTGGTCCGGGGCGGTGGCCGCGAAGGCCGTCCAGGCCGCGGCGGCGCCCGCCAGCAGCAGGACGGTGGCCAGCAGCACGGCCAGCAGCCGGCGGCGGCGCAGCAGGGCCTGGCGGTCCCGGCGGTGGCCCGGGGCGGTGCGCTGGGCGCGGGACTCCGCGGCGTACGCGGCCAGCTGGTCGGCCGAGGGGCGGCGCAGGCTGGTGTGGGTGTCCCGGGTGGAGTCCGGGGCGATGCCGGGCACCAGCGGGACGGCCGGGCCGCGGCGGCGCTTGTGGGTGCCCGGGGCGGCGTCGATCTCGGCGTACACGGCCTCGCCGGGGGTCAGCTGCTCCTCGGCCGGGGCGCGGCCCTGGGACGGCACCGCCAGCACCGGCAGTCCGGCCAGCGAGGGCAACTGCTCGCGCAGCCGGGCGGCCAGCTCGGCGGCGCGCAGCCGGGAGGCGGGGGCCTTGGCCAGGCACTCGGAGATGATCCGCCACAGCCCGTCGGGCAGGCCGGGGATCGGCGGGACCTGCTCGGTGACGTGACGGCGCAGCACCGCGCCGGTGTGGCCGCCGCCGAACGGGGTGGAGCCGGCCAGCAGCTCGTACAGGACGGTGGCGAGGGCGTAGATGTCGACGGCGGCGCGCGGCTCCAGGCCCTCGATGATTTCGGGGGCGAGGTAGTCGGGGGTGCCGATGATCCGGGTGGCCCGGGTGCGGCGCGGGGCGTCGACCAGCCGGGCCACGCCGAAGTCGGTGAGCTTGGCGCGCGGGGCGCCGCCCGGGCCGGGGGCGGCGGCGAGGTCGAGCAGGACGTTCTCCGGCTTGACGTCGCGGTGGACGATCCCGGCGGCGTGCGCGGCGGCCAGGCCGTCGGCGACGTCGGCGATGATCGAGGCCGCCACCTGCGGCGGGAGGGCGCCGTCCCGTTCCAGCCGGGAGCGCAGGTCGGTGCCCTGGACCAGCTCCATCACCAGGGCGAGGTCGCTGCCGTCCACGACCATGTCGCGCACGCCGACCACCCGGGGGTGGTCGAGGCTGGTCAGCGCGGTGCGCTCCTGGACGAAGCGGCCGACCAGCACCTGGTCGGCGGCGAGGTCCTCGCGCAGCAGCTTGACCGCCACCGCGCCGTCGGGCCCCTCACCGAGCCAGACCGTCCCGGCCGAACCCCGGCCGATCACCTGGTGGACGGTGTACCGGCTGCCGATCTTGCGTGCCAATGCTGCTCCGTGGGCGGCGCGGGAGCGCTCCGGGGGGTCCGGTGCGCTCGGTGGGGCGGGACAACAGCGACCAACCTACGCGCCCGAACCCCCTGTGCGGGCCGCCTGAGGGCCCCGGAGCGGGAGTCGCGGGCGAGAAATCTTGCGAATTGTCGACAAAGCGTCAATCTCACTGTCCGGGCCCGATCCGGAGCCGGCACCGGGTCGGCGCCGGGTCGGTGCCGGGTCGGTGCCGGGCCGGCGCCGGGTCGGCGCCTGACTCGTCGTCGGTTTGAGGCCGGGTCAGCTCACCGCGGTCGGCAGTGTCCAGCGCTGGCCCGGGGAGCCGTCGCAGCCGGCCAGGTCGGCGGCGCCGCCCGGCGCGGTGCCGTTCGCGGGGTCGCGCAGGCAGCCCTGGGCGCCCTGGTTCCACAGCGCGCCCGCCAGGCCCACCAGCCAGACATGGTACGGCGAGCCGTTGCAGGGGTTGAGCGAGGCCAGGTTGCCGTCGGTGCCCAGACACTTGCCGCCCTGCCGGACCGTCCCGTCGATCTCCACGCTCCACTGCTGGGCCGGCGAGCCGTCGCAGTCCAGCAGCGCGACCGGCTCCGGGCCGTCCGCCGGGCCACCGCCCGGCGTGCGGGCCAGGCAGCGGCCGCCCGGGGCGCCGATCGGGCCGACCGGGCGGCCGGGGCGCACGTCGGTGGCGAAGGACTCGGTGCGCAGGCCCGTACCGCCGCTCCAGATCTCGAAGCCGGCCTCCACCGAGATCAGGTACCAGTCGGGGTTCACCACCCCGCGCACCACCGCGTCCCGGACGAAGGCCCGCAGGTCGAGGTCGGTGACCGAGGTGACCGGGGTCTGCGCCTGGTAGGCCACCATCGGCCACTGCCTGCCGTTGGCGGCGATGGTGAGCTGCCAGCTGGTGTAGCCGGTGCCGCCGATGTTGGCGGTGCCCCCGCCGGGGCTCGCCGAGGCCGGGGTGCGGTCCAGCCAGATCATCAGCTCGGCGCCGTCCGGCTGACCGTTGGCGGCGGGGGCGGTCGGGGTGGTGTTGAACCAGAGGTCGTACGCCACGTTGAAGTCGCCCCGGGCGGGCAGCGTGGTGGACCAGCTGCTGGTGGCCCGTCCCAGCTCGGAGGCCTTGACCGGCAGCGCGCTGCCCCGGGTGCAGGTGCCCCAGTGGCAGCCGTCGAAGATCTCCGGGTACGCGGCCGGACCGGCCGGCGGGCTCGCGTCAGCCCGGGAGTCCAGGACGGTGAACCCGGCCCGGCCGTCCGTGCCCAGGCACTGCGCGGCCCCGCCGTAGTTGTTGTTGTCCACCACGTACCGGCCGCCCGCGACCGGGACGGTCTCGTACTGCCCGCAGTGCGCGACCTCCGCCGCCGCGGCCGGTCCGGCCGGCAGCAGCAGCCCCGCCAGCGCGAGCACGGCACCCATCAGCGCCGCGCCCGCCCGGCTCACCCGTGCGTCCATCCCCGCCCCCGTCAGGCCCTCAGTTGCTGCCGATGATGCTGTTCACCCAGTCGCGGGCGTTGTCGAACCAGCCCACCACGTTGTCCCAGTAGTGCGGCAGCGGCGTGAAGTTCCACAGCGCCAGCCCGGCCACGGCGAGCACCAGCAGCACCATCAGGCACCCCTTGAGGCAGCCGAGGCCCGGGATGTACATCCG
>NZ_JAFLNG010000151.1 GCF_017427025.1 Streptomyces sp. FH025 | reverse complement strand
TGCCTCACCGCCGTGGTCGCGGGCTGCGCCGGGCCCACCCATCCGAGGACCACGACCGCCACCTCGGCCGGCCCGGGTGCCGGATCCGCCGTCGCGGTCGCCGCCGAGTCCGACGCCGCCGACCGCGGGGCGGCCCGCGCGCCCGCCGTGCCGGAGCTGGTGCCGGGGCTGGCCCGCCAGGAGGAGGAGAACGGCGGCGAGGCCCGCCAGGAGGCCGCCGCCAGGGCCGAGCTGGATGCCGCGCGGCGCTGGGGCCTGGAGCGCCCGCCGCTGAAGGCCCCGCCCCGCCCGGCGACCAGGCCCGTGCTCACCCCGGTGCAGGGCGTCAAGCTGAAGGACGGCCGCCCGCCCGTGGTCTTCCGGGTGCCGACCACCGACAAGGTGGTCTTCCTGACCATCGACGACGGCTACGAGAAGGACCCCGAGTTCGCCCGGATGGCCGAGGAGCTGGGGATCCCGTTCAGCGCCTTCCTCTCCGACTACCTGGTCCGCGACGACTACGACTACTTCCGCGACCTGCACAAGCACGGCGTGGAGATCAACAACCACACGATCAACCACCGCAACCTCAAGGTCCTCGACTACGAGACCCAGCGCCAGGAGATCTGCAACCAGCAGGACCAGCTGGAGCGGCAGATCGGCGTCCGCCCCCGGCTGTTCCGGCCCCCGTACGGCGAGTACAACGACAACACCCTGCGCGCGGCTGGCTCCTGCGGGGTGCAGGCGGTGCCGCTGTGGAACGAGGAGGCGTTTCCGGACCACCTGGAGTGGCGCTACGACGACCGGAAGCTGCACCCGGGCGACATCATCCTGACCCACTTCCGGGGCGTCGCCGAGTGGAAGGCCACCATGCCGGACCTGCTGCGCAGGGTGGTCAACGAGGTCACCGCGGCCGGCTTCGCGCTGGCCCGCCTGGACGACTACCTGTAGGCGGGCCGGCGGGCGCCTCAGCCGAGCGAGAGGGCGTCCAGGTACACCCAGGCGCCCTCGTGCCGGACGAACCGGCTGTGCTCGGCGAGCACGCCGTCCTCGCCGCCCTCGGTCCAGTACGCGCGGAAGGCCACCGTTCCCTCGGCGTGGAACGCGCCGCCCTCGGTGGTGGAGACCACCTCCAGCCTGGTCCAGCGCAGCGCCGGGTCGAAGTCCACCTCAGCGGGCCGGGTGTCAGGGTGCCAGGTGCGCAGCAGGTACGCCTCGTCCTGGGCGGCGAAGGCACTGAACCGGGAGCGCATCAGGGACTCGGCGCTGGTGGCCGAGGCCTGGCCGCGGTGCAGCCGGCCGCAGCAGTCGCCGTACGTGGCGGGCAGGCCGCACGGGCACGGGGAGGAGGGCAGCAGCCGGGGCGCGGCGGGGCGCGGCGCGGAACGACGTCGGGACATGCCGTCCATTGTCCCCCACCGCCGCACGCTCATGTGGCGGCCCCCGCGCTCAGCACCGCGACCAGCTCCACCAGCAGCGCCGCCACCGGTATGAGGGAGATCGCCACGCGGGCCCTCGGGAACAGCCGGGCGGCGGGCCACTGGAAGACCAGCGCGACCTGCGCCGCGATCAGGGCGAGGGTGGCGACGGCCAGGTACGGTACGGCCGGGCAGCGGTCCGAGTAGGCGCAGGGGTCGGTCGCCATCTCGCCGAGGCCCCGCAGCACGACGGCCGGCGGCAGGAGGATCAGGGCCGTCGCGGTCGAGACCAGCGGGGCGAGCCACCAGCGGCCACGGGCGGGCCTGGCCGGGGCGGCTGTGGTGCGCGCGGATTCGCTTTCGCTCATGCCGTCCATGCTCCCGACCGCCGCCGGTGCTCCGGCAGCGGTCGGGTACTCAGCCCGCCCGGGTACGGATACTCAGCCGCGTGGCGCGCCGAACCAGGTGCGCAGGGCCCGGTCCAGCCCTTCCCGGTCCGCCTCGTCCGGCCCGCACGCCCAGACGACGTATCCGTCCGGGCGCAGCAGCAGCGCCGCTGCCGGGGGCCGGTCGCAGTCGGCGGCCACGACCTCGACCCGGTCGCGCCAGCCGGCCGCGCGGTCGTCGAGGCCGAGCTTCCCGTCGGTCAGGTCGAGCAGCAACGGCCGCCCGCTTCGGGCGAGTTCGGCGTGGCGGACCGGTCCTTCGGCGGTGGTCAGCGCGAGTTCCGGCGCGAACCGCCCGGCCTGCGGGTGCGGGCAGTCGGTGTCGTAGCGCAGGTCGCTGCCGGCCATCAGCGCGGCGATCCGGGCGAGGTTGTCCTCGTAGGAGAGCAGTTCGCCGAACAGGGCGCGCAGTGCGGTGACTTCGGGGCCGGGGGCCATCAGCGCCTGCTGCGCCTGGGAGTGCATGAAGACCCGCTCGCCGATGGGGTGGCGCTCGCGGTGGTAGCTGTCGAGCAGGCCGGGCGGGGCCCAGCCCCGGAGTTCGGCGGCCAGCTTCCAGCCGAGGTTGGCGGCGTCCTGGAGGCCGAGGTTGAGGCCGGGGCCGCCGGTCGCGGCGTGCACGTGCGCGGCGTCGCCGACCAGCAGGACGCGGCCGTCGCGGTAGCGCTCGGCGAGCCGGGTGTTGTGGCCGACAGTGCGGCGTGGGGTGTACGGACCGGCGGTGCTGGCCGGGGTGAGCACGAGGTCGGCGCCGGTCACCCGGCGGATGCTGGCGCGCAGTTCGTCCAGGGTGACCGGGGTCCGCTGGTCCACCGGCGGACCGCCCCACTCCATGGTGGCGACCATGGCGGCGTCCGGGCTGAAGGGCGAGAGGACGAACACGCCGTGGTCGGTGCGGGTGTGGGTGTACGGGCGGAACGGGGTCGGGCAGCTGGGCAGCAGGACGTCGCCGTCGTCGGTGACGCGGATCCCCTCGGGCGGCCGGATGTGCGCGATGCGCGAGACCGGGTCGGGCGAGGTGACGCCGGGGAAGCCGATCCCGGCGAGCTTGCGGACGGTGCTGCGGCCGCCGTCGGCGCCGACCAGGTAGCGGGCGCGCAACCGCCCGGCGCCGTCGGGGCCTTGGAGGTCGACGGTCACGCCGGTCGCGTCCTGGGCGAGGCCGGTGACCTCGTGGTCGCGGCGCACGGTGATGCCGAGTTCGCGGGTGCGTTCCTCCAGCACCTCCTCGATCCGGTGCTGGGGTACGGGCAGGGCGTGCAGCGGGTTGTCGTCGAGCCGGTGCAGCTCCAGCGGGAAGGCGCCGAACACGAAGCGGGGCACGGGCCGTGGCGCGCCCGGGGCTCCGCTGAGCGGCTGGTGGAGGCCGCGGTGGTCGAGCAGCCGGAGCACCTGGCCGACCAGCCCGTTGGCCTTCTGCTCGCCCGAGCGCGCGGGCAATCGGTCCAGCACCACCGGCCGGACTCCGGCCAGTGCCAACTCGCAGGCCAGGAACAGCCCGACCGGGCCGGCGCCGACGATGATGACGTCGTCGTCGTTCATGAGTGATCCCCCCTCTGGGACGGTGAGTTCAGTGGGACGAAGGGTCGGGCAGCCCGGCCGCCAGCTGGCGCAGGGCCTCGGCGAGCACCGGCTGGAACGGCACCACCGGGTCCGCGGCCAGGTAGTGCTCGTTGGCGACCTGGAGTGCGGAGAGCGTGGCCGAGGCGACCAGCTTCGGGTAGAGGTCCCGGTCGGCGTCGGTCCCGGTCCGCTCGGCCACCGCCGCCGCGAGTTCGGCCCGCGTCTGCGCGCCGCCGCGGACCAACTCGGCCTGGAGCGACGGTTCGCGCAGCAGCCGCCGGATGGCGGCGGTCCAGCGCGGGTCGGGTTCCTTGGCCGCGTCGTCGAAGGGCGCGACGAGGGCCTGGGTCAGCGCCTCCCACAGCGGTTCCTCCGCCGGGCGGGCCCGCAGCGCCTCGGCGGCCTGGAGGATCCGCCCGCGGTGCCGGTGGACGATCGCCTCGGCCTTGCTGGAGAAGTAGTTGTTGTAGGTGCGCGGGGACACCCCGGCCGCGGCCGCGATGTCCTCGACCCTCACGTTCTCCAGTCCCCGTTCCGCCGCCAGGCGCAGTGCCGCCCAGCTCAGTGCCTCCCGCGTCGCGGCCTTCTTCCGTTCCCGCAGACCGGGCTGCCCGTTCGTCATGGGCACCACTGTCCCGCGAAAAGTGCGTGCCGCGCAATAGTGCGTGGCACGCAAGTTTTTGCCGGGTGCGCGGGCCGTGGCGAGCCGTCCGCCACCTGCGGTTCGTCGCTGGTAGTAGTTGCGTGGTCGCGGAGCGATCCCATCAGGAGCCCGTCCCCGCAGGTTTTCCGGCGGGACGACTCGACAGGACTTGAGGAGCGGTCATGGGTGGCAGACAGCGTCCGTCGAGAGCGCGCACCCCGCGGCGGGGCGAGCCCGTAGGCGGTGGCCGGACGAACCCCCGGGTGGAGATCGCCCGCATCGAGGGCTTCCTCGCCTGGGAGGCGGAGGTCGCGGCGGCCGAACGGGACGCGCGGGCCTTCGCCGCGCAGTTCTCCTGGCTGCCGGACGCGGAGCGGGAGGGCCTCGAACAGGCCTACGCCGCCGACCGGTTGCGCTACGCCGAGGAGGTCGTGGACCGCGCCGTCGAGCGCTGCCGCCGACTGGCCGCCCGCTACCGCGCCGAGTGCCGCCGGATCTGCGCCCGCTGGGCCGCGCTCTGCCTCTCCGTCACCCTGGTGGCGGCGCTGCTCGCCGTCCTCCCGGCCGCCCTGCGGGGCTGAGAGTCGTACGCCTGAGGGCCCGATGCGCCGTTGCCGGCGCGGCGGGCCCTCAGGCATGTGCGGGGATCAGTGGTGGCCGTGACTGCTGGCGACCTCCTTGTGCTCCTCGGCGGTGGGTTTGGGGATCTGACTGCCCTCGCCGTAGAAGCCGCGTGACAGCTTGACCCGGGCGCGGGTCAAGAAGCCGGCCTTGCGGGCCACTCCGTTCTCGTCCACCTCGGGCGGCAGGTCCGACGGCTGCGGCTGGTCGTGCGAGGTGAGGGTGTACAGCCGACCTTGCGGCAGCGGCGCGTGGATCTCGACGTACTCGCCGTGCGGCAGCCGGTTGATGACACCGGTCTCCCGGCCGTGCAGCACCTTCTCCCTGTCGCGCCGCTGCAGGCCCAGGCACCACCGCTTGGTGATCACGAAGACGATCACCGGCACGGCGAAGAAGCTGGTGCGCACCGCGTAGGTGATCGCGTTGATCGACAGGTGGAAGTGGGTCGCCAGCAGGTCGTTGCCGCCGCCGGCCAGCAGGATCAGGTAGAGGCTCACCCAGGCCGCGCCGAAGGCCGTACGGACCGGGGCGTTGCGCGGACGGTCGGCGATGTGGTGCTCGCCGCGGTCCCCGGTGACCCAGGCCTCCAGGAACGGCCAGCCCCAGATCGCCAGCAGTACGGAGGGGAAGACCATCAGCGGGATGAACACCCCGAGGTTCAGGGTGTGGCCGCCCCAGACGCTGATCTCCCAGCCGGGCATCACCCGGATCAGGCCCTCGGAGAAGCCCATGTACCAGTCCGGCTGGGCGTCCGTGGACACCTGGTCGGGCCGGTACGGGCCGTACGCCCAGATCGGGTTCACCGTGGCGATCGCCGCCATGGCCGAGACCACGCCGAAGACCAGGAAGAAGAAGCCGCCCGCCTTGGCCATGTAGACCGGCATCAGCGGCATGCCGACCACGTTCTCGTTGGTGCGGCCGGGCCCGGCGAATTGGGTGTGCTTGTGGTAGAAGACCAGGATCAGGTGCGCCACCAGCAGCCCCAGCATGATCCCCGGGATCAGCAGGACGTGGACGGTGAACAGGCGCGTGATGATGATGGTGCCCGGGAACTGGCCGCCGAAGATGAAGAACTGAAGGTAGGTGCCGACGACCGGGATGGACAGGATCGCGCCCTGCATGAAGCGGATGCCCGTGCCGGAGAGCAGGTCGTCCGGCAGCGAGTAGCCCATGAAGCCGTCGAACATGCCGAGGAACAGCAGGAGCGCGCCGAAGACCCAGTTGACCTCGCGGGGCTTGCGGAACGCACCGGTGAAGAAGACGCGCAGCATGTGCGTGAACATCGAGGCGATGAAGACGATCGCCGCCCAGTGGTGGATCTGGCGCATCAGCAGGCCGCCGCGCACCTCGAAGCTGATGTTGATGGTCGAGGCGTAGGCCTCGGACATCCGGATGCCCTTGAGGGGGACGTAGGACCCGTCGTAGACGACCTCACCCATGCTCGGGATGAAGAACATCGTCAGCCAGACGCCGGTCAGGATGATGATGACGAAGGTGTAGAGCGCGATCTCGCCCAGCATGAAGGACCAGTGGTCCGGGAAGATCTTGCGGAGGTTGGCCTTGGCGAGGGAGTAGATGCCGAGCCGGCCGTCGGTCCAGTCGGCCAGGGCCTCGCCCTTGTTCGCGGGCTCGGCGCGCGTGCTGGTCACCGGTCCCGGCTGCGACTGCTGGTCGGTTCTCACGACGGGCTCCCCGGCGTTCTCGGCGTGCCGTGGTGGAGGCCCGCCGGCGGGAACGCCGGCCGGCGGAGTGTTGTGATCATGGGACCTCTCGATACGGGCCCGCCGGTCGGACCGGCGCGCGGGACCTGGCGGTTCGCTGGGCCCGTTGCTCAGGGTGATGGAGCGCTTACTCTGTCATGCTGTCGGCAGGGGGCCGACTGTGCACGTCCATCGGGCCGTCCGGCCGCTCGTGTCGGGCCGGACGGGGGTTCCTGACGCCCGATCGGGGGCCGTCGGTCGGCGGGGCGGGGCCGGTGCTGCGGTCGGGTGCCGCTGAACCGTTTCGGCGCGCGCCGCGTCCGGAGGTCGCGCGAGGTGGGGCCTACGCTGCGCCAATGGTGGATCACCCTGAACTCCTCGAGGACGTCACCGAGGCCCTGGTCCGCGCGGGGTTCGACACCGCGCCGGGGTCCTCGCCACTGCGGATCGACCGCCACGCCGAGGGCGTGGTCGTCGGCTGGTCGCCGGGGGAGGGTGCGGACGGGCCGCCTTCCGGGTCGGCGAGGGCGGCGGTGCGCGGGGCGGTCGCGGTCGTCCTGCGCGAGCACGGCTTCCTGGTCACCGGGACGGGGGAGGGTGAACTGCTGGTGCGCTGCGCCGAACCGGTGACGGTCCCTCCGGAGCCGGAGGTCGCGCCCGAGCAGTGGTGGGGGTGACGCGGCTCTCTCCCCGGTCGCCGCGGCGCGCCGGTTTGGTGGCCGCATGGGTGTTCCCATACCGAACTCTTACCTGAACGTGGGGTGGAGTTGACCACGGCGGCTCTAAGGTTTGCCTAAGCTAAGCGAAGCGCCCTGGACCTCACTGTCCGGGGCGTTCGCCGTGCCGCGCCGCCGTCACCGTGGCGGCGCGCTCGACGACAGGTACAACCCGGGGCGGCCCGGGGGAGGAGCCCGCTGCATGTGGGATGAGGCGTTTCCCAGCTTTCTGATCGGGCTACGCGAAGGTCTGGAAGCCGGACTGATCGTGTCGATCCTGGTCGCCACGTTGGTGCGGGCCGGCCAGAAGGGCCGACTGCCCCAGGTGTGGACCGGCGTCGCGGCGGCCGTCGCACTGAGCCTCAGCTTCGGCGCGGTGCTCACCTTCACCGCCGCCAACCTCTCCGGCCACGCCCAGGAGGCGTTCGGCGGGGTGCTGAGCCTGATCGCGGTCGGCTTCGTCACCGCGATGGTCTTCTGGATGCGCCGCTCGGCGCGCACCCTCTCCGCCGACCTGAAGGAGAAGGTCCAGGCCTCGCTGGCGATGGGCGCCGGCGCGCTGGTGCTCACCAGCTTCCTCGCGGTCGCCCGCGAGGGCCTGGAGACCTCGCTCTTCCTGTGGACCAACGTGCGCACCGCCGGGGAGTCCACCGGCCCGCTGATCGGCGCCGCCGTCGGCCTGGTGCTCTCCACCGCCCTGTGCTGGGGCCTGTACCGCCGGGCACTGAAGATGAACCTCACCCGGTTCTTCGCCATCACCGGCGCCGGCCTGATCGTCGTCGCCGCGGGCGTGCTCGGTTACGGCCTGCGCGACCTCCAGGAGTCCGGACTGGTCGGCGGCGGCAGCACCTACGCCTTCGACCTGAGCGCCCACCTGGACGCCTCGTCCTGGTACGCCACGCTGGTCCAGGGCACGCTCAACCTGACCGTCACCATGACGGTCCTGCAGGTCGTCGGCTACGTCGCCTACCTGGGCATCGTGATGACCCTCTTCATCGAGGGCGTCCGCGGAGGCAAGGCCGCGCCGGCCCCGGCCGCCGCGAAGTCGGAAGCCGCCGCGAAGTCGGAGCCCGCCGCGGAGGCCACCGGGGCGAAGGCCGAGCCGGCGCCCGCCGGCCGTCCGCGCTGGGTGCTGCCGACCGCGGCGGTCGCCGTCCCGGTCGTGCTGGCCGGCGTGGTCATCGCGGTCAGCGGGGGCAAGCAGGACAGCTCGGGCACCGTCGCCGTCTCCGAGCAGGAGTGCGGCAAGGGCTTCAGCGCCCCGCAGCCGGGACAGCAGGTGTTCCAGATGCACAACACCGGCGACAAGGTCTCCGAGGTCTACCTGGTCAACCCGGGCACCGGGGCCGTCTACGGCGAGATCGAGGGCCTGGCACCCGGCACCACCCGCGCCCTGACCGCCACCATCGGCTCTGGCGACTACGCCTGGCGCTGCGTGCCCACCGGCGGCAAGTCCGTCACCTCCGCCTCCGTGCACGTCAGCGGCGGTGCCGAGGTCAAGGCCGTCCAGCCGGTCTCCGAGGACGACCTCAAGGGCCCGCTCGACAGCTACAAGGACTACGTCAACCAGGGCCTCGCCACCCTGATGACGCAGACCCAGAAGATCCAGGCCGACGTCCACGCCGGCGACCTCGCCACCGCCAAGGCCGACTGGCTCACCGCCCACGTGCAGTACGCCTCGCTCGGCGCGGCCTACGGCACCTTCGCCGACCTCGACAAGAAGATCGACGGCCGCCCCGACGGCTTCGCCGACAAGGCCCAGGACAAGGACTTCACCGGCTTCCTGCGCCTGGAGTACGGCCTCTGGCACGGCCAGTCCGCCGACGAGCTGACCCCCGTCGCCGACGAACTCGCCCAGAACGTCGCCAAGCTGGTGCACGACTTCCCCACCCAGGACTTCAAGCCGGGTGACCTGCCGCTGCGCGCCCACGAGATCCTGGAGAACACCCTCCAGTTCGAACTGACCGGCGACACCGACATGGGCAGCGGCACCAACCTGGCCACCGTCCAGGCCAACCTGACCGGCACCCAGGAACTGCTGACCCTGCTGCAGCCGCTGCTCGACGCGCGAGACCCGCAGGTGCTGGTCCGGGTCAACGCCGGGATGAAGCGGGTCGGCGACCTGGTCGCCGCCACCCGCACCGCGGACGGCTGGACCCCGCTGGACAAGCTGCCCGCCGACGCCCGCCGCCAGCTCAACGGCGCCACCGGCCAGCTGCTCGAAGACCTCTCGCCCATCCCCGCCCTCCTCGAGATCCGGAAGGCCGCCTGATGACCGACCACACCGCAGCCACCGGGTCCTGCCCGTTCCCGCACGCCGCCGCTGCCGCTCCTGCCGCCGTCGAGCAGGGCGGTTGCCCGGCCGGACCGGCCCGGCGCAGCTTCGTCCGGGCCGCGCTCGGTGCCGGCGCCGGGGCCGCCGTACTGGCCGGCGGGGCCTTCACCCTGGGGGCCGGCCCGGCCGCCGCCGGGGACAGCCACCAGCCGCAGACCGGAGCCGTACCGTTCCACGGCGACCACCAGGCCGGCATCACCACCGCCGCACCGGCCTTCGCGGCCTTCGTCTCCTGCCAGGTCATCGCCCAGGACCGCAAGGGCCTGGAGGACCTGTTCAAGACCCTGACCGAGCGCATCCGCTTCCTCACCGCCGGCGGCACCCCGCCCGACCTCGGCGTCGGCGCGCCGCCCTCCGACAGCGGCATCCTCGGCCCCACGGTGGCCACCGACAACCTCACCGTCACCGTCGGCGTCGGCGCCTCGCTCTTCGACGACCGCTACGGGCTGGCCAAGGTCAAGCCGGTCAAGCTGACGCCGATGAAGACCTTCCCCAACGACAACCTGCAGGCCGGCGAACTGCACGGCGACCTCTCGCTGCAGATCTGCGCCGACCGGCAGGACACCGTGCTGCACGCGCTGCGTGACATCACCCGGCACACCCGCGGCGCGATGCAGATCCTCTGGCGCATCGACGGCTTCCAGAACCAGTCCCGCCCGGACGGCGCCCAGCGCAACCTGCTCGGCTTCAAGGACGGCATCGCCAACCCGGACACCACCTCCTCCCGCGAGATGGACCGGCTGATCTGGGTGACCGACGGCCTGGGCGAGCCCGCCTGGGCGACCGGCGGCAGCTACCAGGTGATCCGGATCATCCGGATGCTGATCGAGTTCTGGGACCGCGTCACGCTCGCCGAGCAGGAGAAGATGTTCGGCCGCCGCCGTGACACCGGCGCGCCGCTGGACGGCCACCAGGAGACCGACGCACCGGACTACGGCAAGGACCCGGACGGCAAGGCGATCCCGCTCGACGCGCACATCCGCCTCGCCAACCCGCGCACCGCCGACACCGACACCTCGCGCATCCTGCGCCGCGGCTTCAACTACGACCGGGGCATGGACAAGGCCGGCAACCTGGACATGGGCCTGGCGTTCTGCTGCTACCAGCAGGACGTGGTGCGGCAGTTCGAGGCCACCCAGACCCGGCTGATCGACGAGCCGCTGGTGGACTACATCTCGCCGACCGGCGGTGGGTACTTCTTCGTCCTGCCGGGCGTGAAGGACAACGCCGACTGGCTCGGCCGGGGGCTGCTGGCCGCCGTCTGAGGGTGATGTCCAGGGCGGGCCCGGTGCTTCGGCGCACCGGGTCCGTCCGGCGTTCCGGCTGGTGTTCCGACTGCCGACCGTCCTCTCAGCCGGCGAGGGCGAAGTCGATCGTCCGGTGAGGGTGAAGCCGATCAGTCGGTGAGGGTGAAGCCGATCAGCCCGCGAGGGTGAAGCCGATCACCGCGCCGCCGCCCTCGCGGTTGGCGGCGAAGGCGGTGCCGCCGTGCGAGTGGGCCACCTCGGCCACGATGGCCAGCCCCAGGCCCGACCCGGGCAGGCTGCGCGCGGCGGTGGCCCGGTAGAAGCGGTCGAAGACCCGGTCGAGGTCGGCCGCGTCGATGCCCGGGCCGCGGTCGCGCACCTCGACCCGCGGGCCGCGCACCACCACCTCGATCGGGGATGTCCCGGCCGGGTCGAACTTGGCGGCGTTTTCCAGCAGATTGCCCACCGCGCGGGCCAGCGCGTCCGGACGGGCGGTGACGACGGTGTCGTCCGCGTCCACGGCTATCTCCCGGTCGCTGCGCCGCCGGGCCCGGGCGGCGGCCTCCCGGACCAGTTCGGCCAGCACCACCTCGACCGGCTCCTCGTCCGCCTTGCGGTCCGCCGCGAGCGCCACCAGCTCCTCCACCAGCTGGGTCAACCCCCGTGCCTCCTCGGTCAGATCGGCCAGCAGCGCGGTGCGTTCGGCGGGCGGCAGCCGGTCCATGCTGGGCAGCACCGCGAGGTTGGTGCGCAGGCTGGTCAGCGGGGTGCGCAGCTCGTGCCCGGCGTCCTGGACGAGTCGGCGCTGGTTCTCCTTGGCGGTGGCCAGCCGGACCAGCATCCGGTCGAAGGCGCGGCCGAGCCGGCCCACCTCGTCCGTCCCCGAGGCGGGCACCGGGACGTCCAGGCGGCCGCTGGCGGCGACCAGTTCGGCCGCGTCGGTGAGCCGGACCAGCCGGCCGGTGATCCGCCCGGCGACCAGCCAGCCGGCCGCACCCGCGATCAGCACCACGGCGGCCACCACGGCCACCATCCGCTCGCGCAGCATCCGCAACAGCTCCTCGATGTCGCCGAGTTGCTGCACGATCTGGACGGCGCCCCGGCCCTCGCCGAGCGAGACCACGCCCACCCGGCAGGTGTTGCCGTCGATCCGGCGCACGCCGGTCACCGTCCGTCCGGCCTCGGCGGCGCGGGCGAGCTCGCGGTCGTCCCGGGTGGTCGGCAGGGCGAGGTGGGCGGTGCCCGGGAGGACGGCCCCGTTGGGGTCGAGGGCCTGCGCGGTGACCCGGATCGGGTGCAGCAGCTGCTCGCCCAGCCCGCTCGGATCGCTGAAGTCCCCCGGGAACAGCTTCTGGCGGTCGACCTGGCCGCTCACCGCCCGGACGGCCGAGGTGAAGTCGTCCATCTCGTCGTCCTGGATCAGCCGGGCGGCGGCGTGGTAGCCGAGCGTGCCGATGAGCACCGCGACCAGGGCGGCCATCGCGGCGAAGGCGAGCGAGAGGGTGGTGCGCAGGCCCGGGCGCGGCAGCCGGGGGCGCAGACGGGCCGGGCCGGTCGGGCGCGGGGGCTGCGCCGGGCGGCCGGTCACGGCTCGCGCAGCGTGTAGCCGACGCCGCGGACGGTGTGGATCAGCGGGGGCAGGCCGGGGCGGTCGAGCTTGCGGCGCAGGTAGCCGATGAACACCGCGAGGTTCTTGGAGCCGGGGCCGAAGTCGTAGCCCCAGATCCGCTCGTACAGCGTGGTCTGGTCGAGCACCGCGCCGGCGTGCCGGGCGAGCAGCTCCAGCAGGTCGAACTCGGTGCGGGACAGCTCCAGTTCCCGGCCGGCCCGCCAGGCCCGGCGGGCGGGCGGCTCGACCCGGAGGTCGGCGACGGTCAGCACGTTCGACGCGGGCCCGGGCGGCGGGCTGCGGCGCAGCAGGGCGCGCAGGCGGGCGAACAGCTCCGCCACGTCGAAGGGCTTGACCAGGTAGTCGTCGGCCCCGGCGTCCAGGCCGGCGATCCGGTCCGGGACCTCGACCCGGGCGGTCAGCATCAGCACCGGGGTGCGGTCGCCCGCGGCGCGCAGCCGGCGGCAGACCTCCAGGCCGTCGGGCTCGGGCATCATCACGTCGAGCACCAGGACGTCGGGGCGCTGCTCGGCGAGGACGGCGAGGGTCTGGGTGCCGTCGGCGGCGATCCGTACCCGGTAGCCCTCCAGGGTCAGGGCGCGGGTGAGCGAGTCGCGGATGGCGCGGTCGTCCTCGGCGATCAGCACGGTGTGGCTCATGGGGGAGATTCTCCCCGGC
>NZ_JAFLNG010000150.1 GCF_017427025.1 Streptomyces sp. FH025 | reverse complement strand
GAAGACCTCGTCCAGACTGGGCACCTTGGTGTCGATGCCGGCGATCGCGAAGCCGCGGCCGCCGAGCACCCCGATGACGGCGGTCAGCTGCTCCTCGCCGGTGATCGGCACCGCGAGCAGCCCGGTGTCAGGGGAGACGGTGGCGGCGGTGATGCCGCTCTCGTGCAGGCAGCGGGCCATCTCCGGCAGTTCGGCCGGGTGGGCCGGGCGGACCTGGAGGGTCTGTCCGCCGACCTTGGCCTTCAGCTCGGCGACGGCGCCGTTGGCGATCACCCTGCCGCGGTCGATGACGGTCAGCTCGTTCGCGAGCTGCTCCGCCTCCTCCATGTACTGGGTGGTCAGCAGCACGGTGCTGCCCTCGGCGACCATCCGCTGCACCTCGTCCCACACCTCGTTGCGGGTGCGCGGGTCCAGGCCGGTGGTGGGCTCGTCCAGGTAGAGCACCCGGGGGCGGCCGATCATACTGGCGGCCAGGTCGAGACGGCGGCGCATGCCGCCGGAGTAGGTCTTGGCGGTCCGCTTGGCGGCCTCGGTGAGCGAGAAGCGCTCCAGCAGCTCGGTGGCCCGGGCCTTGGCGTCGCGCCGGGAGAGGTCGAGCAGCCGGCCGATCAGGTAGAGGTTCTCGTAGCCGGAGAGCAGCTCGTCCACCGAGGCGTACTGGCCGGTCAGGCCGATGGTGCGGCGCAGCTGCTTGGGCTGGCGCAGGACGTCGTAGCCGCCGACGTACGCGGTGCCGGCGTCCGGTTTGATCAGGGTGGAGAGGATGCGCACCAGGGTGGTCTTGCCCGCGCCGTTGGGGCCGAGCACCCCCAGCACGGTGCCTTCGCGGACGGTGAGGTCGACGCCGTCGAGGGCCTTGGTGGTGCCGAAGTGCTTGACGATGCCGTGGACCTCGACGGCGTTGCCGGCTGTTCCCCGCGTGTTCGGGGCGGTGGCGATTCCTGTCATGCCCCCAGGCTGTCCGCCCCGGCTGTCAGCCCCCTGTCACCCGGCCGGGCGCGCTGTCACCCCGCTGTCATCGCCTGTCATCGCCGTTCCGGCATGACGGCGGGCCATGTCAGCGGCCCATGACAGCGGCCCCGCTCCGAGTGCACGAGCGCACTCGGAGCGGGGCCGTGGACCCGCGTCAGTGGAAGCTGTGCTCCGCCGCCGGGAAGGCGCCGGTGCGCACGTCCTCCGCGTACGCGCGGGCGGCGTCGCCGAGGACGGCCCGCAGGTCCGCGTACTGCTTGACGAACTTCGGCACCCGGCCCGCCGTCATGCCGGCCATGTCGGTCCAGACCAGCACCTGGGCGTCGGTGTCCGGCCCGCCGCCGATGCCGACGGTCGGGATCGCCAGCTGCTCGGTGACCTGCGCGGCCAGCTCGGCCGGGACGGCCTCCAGCACCACCGAGAAGGCGCCGGCCTGCTGGACGGCCTTGGCGTCGCGCAGCAGCTGGTGCGCCGCCTCGTCGCCGCGGCCCTGGACGGGGTAGCCGCCGAAGGCGTGCACGGACTGCGGGGTGAGGCCGATGTGGGCCATCACCGGGACGCCGGCCTCGACCAGCAGCTCGATCGAGCGGGCGCTGCGCTCCCCGCCCTCCAGCTTGACCGCGCCGACCCCGGCCTCCTTCATCAGCCGGGCGGCGTTGTGCATGGCCTGGGCGGGCGACTCCTGGTACGAGCCGAACGGCAGGTCGGCGACGATCATGGCGCGCTTGGTGCCTCGGACGACGGCGGCGGAGAGCATCACCATCTGATCCATGGTCACCGGCACGGTGGTCTCGTAGCCGAGGTGGCAGTTGCCGGCCGAGTCGCCGACCAGCAGGACGGGGATCCCGGCCTCGTCGAACACCCCTGCGGTGAGGGCGTCGTAGGCGGTGAGCATCGCCCACCTCTCGCCGCGCTGCTTGGCGGCGGCGAGGTCGCGGACGGTGACGCGGCGGTTGGTGACCCCGCCGTAGAGGGTGGCGGTCGTCGCCTGGTTCTGGGCAGGCGAAGGCGAAGAAGCGTTCATTGAACGGGCTCCTGAAGGGTTGTCGTCTCGTGGCGCCGTGCGGCGTCCCCGGATCACCTCCATGCTTGCACGCCCCGGCGTGAGCGCAAAGAGGGGTGCGGCGGACCGGGTGCGATCCACGCCACACCGGGCCGCGTCGAGCCACACCGGACCGCGCCGGTCGGCGCGGGCTTTGCCGCGTTTTTGCGAAACGGTCTCGTCTCGTATCGTATTTCAAGCTAATCTGACCCGGGGGGTTACGAGACGTCCGCGACTCGCAAATGCCCGCCAGTGACACGCCACCACGGACGGGAAGACCAATGACCACCGCAGCCGCGCCACCCCGCGTCCCGGAAGCCATCCACCGCCGGCGCTGGGCGATCCTGTGCACCCTGGTGCTCGCCCTGCTCGTCGTCGTGCTCGACAACTCGATCCTCAACGTCGCGATGAAGACCATCGCGACCCCCGCCCCGGTCGGACTGGGCGCCACCCAGAGCGACCTGGAATGGGCGATCAACTCCTACACCCTGGTCTTCGCCGGGTTGCTCTTCACCTCGGGCCTGCTCGGCGACCGCTTCGGCCGCAAGCGCGCGCTGCTGGCCGGCATGGCGGTCTTCGGCGTCGCCTCGCTGCTCTCCGCGCTCGCCTCCTCGCCCGGTGAACTCATCGGCTACCGCGCCGTGATGGGCGTCGGCGGCGCGCTCGCCATGCCCGCCACGCTGGCGATCATCATGAACGTCTTCGAGCGCTCCGAGCAGCCCAAGGCGATCGGCATCTGGGCCGGCGCGGTCGGCCTGGCCATCGCCATCGGCCCGATCACCGGCGGCCTGCTGATCGAGCACTTCTGGTGGGGCTCGGTCTTCCTGGTCAACGTCCCGATCGTGATCGTCGCGCTGGTCCTGATGGTGATGCTGGTCCCCGAGTCCAAGGACCCCAACCCGGGGAAGATGGACCCGGTCGGCGTGCTGCTGTCGATCGTCGGCCTGGTGGCGCTGATCTACGGCATCATCAAGGGCGGCGAGCTGGCCGACTTCACCCGGCTCGAGGCCTGGGGGCCGACCCTGCTGGGTGTCCTGGCGCTGGCCGCCTTCGTCTGGTTCGAGCGCCGCACGCCGTTCCCCGCGCTGGACGTCACCTGGTTCCGCAACCGGGTGTTCAGCGCCTCCGTCGTCGTGGTCGGCGTGATCTTCTTCGCGCTGATGGGCGTCTCCTTCTTCGGCGTCTTCTACATCCAGAGCGTGCGCGGCTACAGCGCGCTGCAGGCCGGTGTGCTGATGCTGCCGCTGGCCGCCGCCCAGCTGGCGTTCGCGCCGCGGGCCCGGCTGGTGGTCGACCGCCTGGGCGTCGCCGCCACCGCCGCGGGCGGCATGGTGCTGGTCGCGCTCGGCTTCGTCGGCTACGTCGTGCTCGACGCCACCACGCCGATCTGGGTGCTGGTCGTGCTCGGCCTGGTGATGGGCAGCGGCATGGCCCACGTCATGCCGCCGGTCACCGTCGCGATCATGGGCTCGCTGCCCCGCGAGAAGGCCGGCGCCGGCTCGGCCGTCAACAACACGTTCCGCCAGGTCGGCGGCTCGCTCGGGGTCGCGGTGCTCGGCGCGGTGCTCTCCACCGTGTACCGCGACGGCATGTCCGACACCCTGAACCACCTGCCCGAGGGGCTGCGCGACAAGGCCGGCGAGTCGCTGGAGGCCACCCTGGCCAT
This sequence comes from Streptomyces sp. FH025, assembly GCF_017427025.1. Classification (GTDB taxonomy): domain Bacteria; phylum Actinomycetota; class Actinomycetes; order Streptomycetales; family Streptomycetaceae; genus Kitasatospora. The sequence continues at coordinate 9,437 of NZ_JAFLNG010000150.1, read as the reverse complement.
CGCCGGCCGGATCCCCGGCGGCGAGGCGCTGGTCACCCCCGCGAACGACTCCTTCATCCACGCCATGCACGTGGTGGCCGGGATCTCGGTGGGCGTCTCGCTGGTCGGCGCCCTCGTCGCCTGGTTCCTGCTGCCGCGCCGCGCAGCCGCCCCGGGCGGACCGGCCGGCAAGGCCCCCGAGCAGCAGGACCAGGCCCGGGAGACGGCGGCCGCCGAGGCCTGAGCCGTGGTCGAGCCACGGCCCTGCCGTACCGCGGCTGAGTGACAATGGCCCTGTCACCCGGGTGGGACCGGGTGACAGGGCCTCGGTCCGAAGCGGGGCCCACCCCCGCCGCGGACCCACCGAGGGACACGCCGGACCCACCGACGGACGCACTCCGGACCCACCGACGGACACGTTCCGGCGCCTGCGCCGGAGGCAGCGAGGGAGAGACAGCGGGGATGAAGACGGACACGCCGACCGCCGGGACCGGGCAGCACTGCGCGGCGGTACGCCGGGGCCGACCCCGCAGCGAGGCCGCCGAGCAGGCCATCTTCACCGCCGTCGTGGACCTCATGGCCGACGGCAACACGCTGTCCGAGCTCACCATCGAGGGCATCGCCACCGCCGCCGGCGTCGGCAAGGCCACCATCTACCGGCGCTGGCCCAACAAGGAGGCCCTGCTGGTCGACGTGGTCGGCCGGCTGGAGGAGCCGATCCCGGAGCCCACCGGCGGCGGTGCCCGCGAGGACCTGATCGCGATGGTCGACTACATCCGCCGGCGCGGCCTGGCCAAGCGCACCCGCTGGGTGCTCAAGGCCGCCCTCGGCCAGATGCAGGGCCTGCCCGAGCTGCACGCCGCCTACCGGGAGAGGGTGGTCAAACCGCGTCGGGAGGTCGGGCTCCACCTGATCCGCCAGGCCGTCAAGGAGGGCGTGATCCGCGACGACCTCGACGTCGAACTGCTCGGCGACCTGCTGATGGGCCCCATCCTCTACCGCAGCATCCTGTCGGACGACTCCGACCTGGAGGACCCGGACCTCTCCCGCCGACTGGTCGACTCCCTGCTCGACGGCATCGCGCCCCGATAGCCCGTCCCACGGCCCGTGCCCAGGTGGGAGCGGGCCGGTCGTGTCCGGACGTGTCCTCGCTCACCAAACCGGGCCACGCCGGAACCCGTTCCGGGGGCCGCGCGTCTGTCCCGGCATAGGCTGAGCCGGGCATCCGAGCAGACCGGCACCAGTCCGGCGCGGCGCCCGTACCCCAACGGGCCGGACACCGGACCGGCGGACGGCACGAGCGACGGGAGCCACGGCATGGCGCAGGCGGACAGGACCGAACGGACCACGGGCCCCTCCTGGGACACCTCGGCCGGACCCTCCTCCGCCCACCGCCCCGCCGGCTTCCTCGGCCTGCGGCACTGGGGCCGCGACGCCCGTGGCAGCGGCCCCTGGCGGCGCGGACTGCTGATCGCCCTGCTGGCCCTGCTCACCGCCGTGCTGCTGGCCTTCCACGCCGAGCTGCCCAACAGCACCGGCAACCTCGGCAGCCTGCTGGAGACCTTCCTGCCCTGGCTGGGCCTGGCCGTCCCGGTGCTGCTGGTGCCCGCGCTGCTGCGCCGCTCCGCCACCGCGCTGCTCGCCCTGCTGCTGCCCACCGTGCTGTGGGCCAACCTGTTCGGCGGGCTGCTGACCGACAAGAGCGGCGGCAAGGGCGACTGGACGGTGGTCAGCCACAACGTCGCCGCCGCCAACACCGACGTGCCGGACACCATCCGCGGCCTGATCGCCTCCGACGCCCAGATCGTCGCCCTGCAGGAGCTGGCCGGCAGGCAACTGCACGCGTACGAGAGCGGCCTCGCCGGGGCGTACCCGTACCACACGGTGGAGGGGACGGTCGGGCTCTGGTCGAAGTACCCGATCGGCGAGGTCTCCCCGGTGGACCTGAAGATGGGCTGGACCAGGGCGTTCCGGGCGCAGGTCACCACCCCGCAGGGCCCGGTCGCGGTGTACGTCGCGCACCTGCCCTCCGTGCGGCTCAAGGCCGAGGGCGGCTTCACCGTCAACCAGCGGGACGTCAGCGCGCAGGCGCTCGGCGACGCGATCCAGGGCGAGCCGCTGAAGAAGGTCCTGCTGCTCGGCGACCTCAACGGCACCATGAACGACCGCAGCCTGGCGCCGGTCACCTCGCAGATGCGCTCGGCCCAGGGCGCCGCCGGGGACGGCTTCGGGTTCAGCTGGCCGGCGGCGTTCCCGATGGCGCGGATCGACCAGATCATGAGCAAGGGCGGGCTCGAACCGGTGGACTCCCGCACCCTGCCCCGGGACGGCAGCGACCACCTCGCGGTGGCCGCCGCCTACCGGTACAACTAGCCGCGCCTAGCCGCGCCGCCACCGGTTGGTGATCGGCAGTCGGCGGTCCCGGCCGAAGTTCTTGACCGAGATCTTCGGGCCCGGCGGGTACTGGCGCCGCTTGTACTCGGCGGTGTCGACCAGCCGGACCACCCGGTCCACCACGGCCGGGTCGAAGCCGGCCGCGACGATCGCGTCCCGGCCCTCGTCGCCCTCGATGTAGCGGTCCAGCACGCTGTCCAGCAGGTCGTAGTCGGGCAGCGAGTCGGTGTCCTTCTGGTCCGGCCGCAGCTCGGCGGACGGCGGCTTGGAGATGGTGTTCTCCGGGATCGGCGGCACCTCGCCGCGCCGCTCGGCCTCCTCGTTACGCCAGTGGGCGAGGCGGAAGACCAGCGACTTGTAGACGTCCTTGATCGGGCCGTACGCGCCCACCGAGTCGCCGTACAGGGTCGAGTAGCCGACCGCCAGTTCGCTCTTGTTGCCGGGCGCGAGCACGATGTGCCCCTCCTGGTTGGAGATCGCCATCAGCAGGGTGCCGCGCAGCCGGGACTGGAGGTTCTCCTCGGCCAGGCCGGTCAGCTCGGTGGCGCCCATGTAGGCGTCGAACATCGGGGCGATGGAGACGGTCCGGAAGTGCAGCCCGGTGCGGCGGGCCAGCTCGGCCGCGTCGTCCCTGGAGTGCTGCGAGGAGTAGCGGCTGGGCATCGAGACGCAGTGCACGTTCTCCGCGCCGATCGCGTCCACCGCGATCGCGGCCACCAGCGCCGAGTCGATGCCGCCGGACAGGCCGAGCAGCACCGAGCGGAAGCCGTTCTTGACCACGTACGCCCGGGTGCCGGAGACCAGCGCGGCCCAGATCTCGGCCTCGTCGGACAGCCGCGGCGCGATCCCGGCAGCCGGTCGCCCGGCGGGCGCGGGCCGCGGGCCGGTGCTCAGCACGGTGCGGACCAGGTGCAGCCCGTCGCTCAGCAGCAGACCGTCGATGTGGTCGCCGCCGGCGGCCGGCAGGTCGAGGTCGATCACCAGCAGGTGCTCCTCGAACTGCGGGGAGCGGGCGAGGACTTCGCCGTCCGCGCCGACCACGATCGAGTCGCCGTCGAAGACCAGCTCGTCCTGGCCGCCGACCATGTTGACGTACGCCAGGGCGCAGCCCGCCTCGGCGGCGCGGCGCCGGACCAGCTCCAGCCGCTGGTCGTCCTTGTTCCGCTCGTACGGGGAGCCGTTGATCACCAGCAGCAGCCCGGCCTCGGCCTCGCGGGCGGCGGTGACCCGGCCGCCGTCCTGCCAGATGTCCTCGCAGATGGCCAGCGCGACGTCCACCCCGTGCACCCGCAGCACCGGCAGCTGGTCGCCGGGGACGAACCAGCGGTACTCGTCGAAGACGCCGTAGTTGGGCAGGTGGTGCTTGGCGAAGCGGGTGACGACCTCGCCCCGGTGCAGCACGGCGGCGCAGTTCTGCGGCGACCCGGCCGGGCGGCCGAAGCGCGGCGAGGCCTGCTCCGAGCGCCCGAGGTAGCCCACCACCACCGGCACCTCGCCCAGCCCCTCCTCGGCCAGCCGGCCCGCCAGCTCGACCAGCGCCCCGCGCGAGGCCTCGACGAAGGAGCGCCGCAGAGCGAGGTCCTCGACCGGGTACCCGGTCAGGACCATCTCGGGGAAGGCGACCAACTGGGCGCCGGCCTCCACGGCCTGCTTGGTCCAGCGCACCACCTCATCGCTGTTGCGGGCGATGTCACCGACCCAGGGGTCGATCTGGCTCAGGGCGAGACGGAGATTGGGCATGACTTCGAGTGTAATCGTCGATCTGACGCAATGTCCCGCGCGGGGTAGCATGGGAGAAGAGTCTGGACAGACTGGACAGAATTGGAATGGTGATCACATGAGATGGCAAGTGCAAGAGGCGAAGCAGAAGTTCAGCGAGGTGCTCCGCCTCGCCGAGTCCGAAGGCCCGCAGGTGGTCACCCGGCACGGGGACGAGGTCGCGGTCGTCATCGACATAAGGGAGTACCGGCAGCTGCGGGGCCAGGACATCCCCTTCGAGGAGTTCCTGCTCCGCCGTGAGGAGCCGTACATCGACGACGCGGCCGCGGGGATCTTGGACGAGATCGTGGCCCGGCGGGCCGATCACCTGACGCGCGTGGTGTCGTTCGGGGAGGGCGAGTGACGGGCTTCCTGCTGGACACCAATGTGCTGTCGGAGCTGCGCAAGCGCCTGCCGGATCCGGCGGTGGAGGCGTGGATGGTCGAACACCGCGGCGGCCCGATGTTCACCAGCGCCTTGGTCATCGGTGAGATCAGGTTGGGCGTGGAGCAGGTCCGGCGCAGGGATCCGGCGCAGGCCGAGCGGCTCGCCGAATGGCTGCTGGCCGTGAAGCGGGGCTACGCGGACCGGATCCTGCCGGTCACGACGGAGATCGCCGAGGCCTGGGCGCGCCTCAACGTGCCGGACCAGCTGCCGCCGATCGACGGCCTGCTCGCCGCCACCGCGAGGGTGCACGGGCTGACCCTGGTCACCCGCAACACCAAGGACGTCGCCCGTGCCGGCGTCCCGGTGGTGAACCCGTTCGAATCGGACTGGTGAGCGCCCCTGGGGTGGACGCGGCTCGGTGATCGGCCATGATGGGGGCAATCGCTTTACGGGGTCTTTCCGGGAACCTCCGGGACGTAACACGAGCGTAAAGAGCAGAGGTGAGACTGTCCCCATGGGCAAGCAGCAGCAGTTCGTGCTTCGGACGCTCGAAGAGCGTGACATCCGGTTCGTCCGGCTGTGGTTCACCGATGTGCTCGGGTTCCTGAAGTCGGTCGCGGTGGCGCCGGCCGAGCTGGAGCAGGCGTTCGAGGAGGGCATCGGCTTCGACGGGTCGGCGATCGAGGGCTTCGCCCGGGTGTACGAGTCCGACATGATCGCCAAGCCGGACCCGACCACCTTCCAGATCCTGCCGTGGCGCTCGGAGACCCCCGGCACCGCCCGGATGTTCTGCGACATCCTGATGCCGGACGGCTCGCCCTCGTACGCCGATCCCCGGTTCGTGCTCAAGCGCACGCTGGAGAAGGCCTCGGAGCAGGGCTTCACCTTCTACACCCACCCCGAGATCGAGTTCTTCCTGCTGAAGAACCTGCCCGGCGACGGCACGCCGCCGATCCCCGCCGACCAGTCCGGCTACTTCGACCACACCCCGCGCGGGGTGGGCCACGACTTCCGCCGGCAGGCGATCACCATGCTGGAGTCGATGGGCATCTCGGTCGAGTTCTCGCACCACGAGGGCGCCCCCGGCCAGCAGGAGATCGACCTGCGCTACGCCGACGCGCTGTCCACCGCCGACAACATCATGACCTTCCGGCTGGTCATGAAGGAGGTCGCGCTGGAGCAGGGCGTGCACGCGAGCTTCATGCCCAAGCCCTTCTCCGAGCACCCCGGCAGCGGCATGCACACCCACGTCTCGCTGTTCGAGGGCGACCGCAACGCCTTCCACGAGTCCGGCGCCGAGTACCAGCTCTCCAAGGTCGGCCGCTCCTTCATCGCCGGCCTGCTGCGGCACGCCGCCGAGACCGCGGCCGTCACCAACCAGTGGGTGAACTCCTACAAGCGGATCTGGGGCGGCTCCCAGCGCACCGCCGGGGCCGGCGGCGAGGCCCCCTCGTACATCTGCTGGGGCCACAACAACCGCTCGGCGCTGATCCGGGTGCCGATGTACAAGCCGGGCAAGCAGGGCTCCACCCGGATCGAGGTCCGCTCCCTCGACACCGGCTGCAACCCCTACCTCGCCTACGCCGTCACCCTCGCGGCCGGCCTCAAGGGCATCGAGGAGGGCTACGAGCTCCCGCCCGGCGCCGACGACGACGTGTGGGCGCTGACCGACTCCGAGCGCCGCGCCCTCGGCATCCAGCCGATGCCGCAGAACCTCGGCGAGGCCATCGACCTGATGCAGCGCAGCGAACTCGTCGCGGAGACGCTCGGCGAGCACGTGTTCGACTTCTTCCTCCGCAACAAGCGCCAGGAGTGGGAGGAGTACCGCTCCGAGGTCACCCCGTTCGAGCTGCGCAAGAACCTCCAGGTGCTCTGAGCGGCGGTTCGAACCCCCCTCGCCGGCCCCGCCGTCGCCCGCTCGGGTGGCGGCGGGGCCGCCGTTCGAGCGGCGCCTCGCGGTGACGGAATGTGCGGCCTCCGTGACGGAACGGTGTGCTTCGAAGGCGGGAACTCCCCACCACGCCCGATCCGGTCCACCCGCCGGTCACGCCCGGCGTGGCGCCGCGCGGGCGCGTAACCTGCTGGGGCGGACGGATGGAGGGGCCGATGGCGGTCGAGGAGCAGCGGGCCGGGGGCCGGATCAGCCGGCCCGAGATGCGGCTGGTCCGGCGCGGGTTCACCGATCCCGCGCAGGCGGTGCGGCTGCTGGAGGGCCCCGGGCTGGAGGGCCTGGCCGACGACCCGGTGCTGCTGGACGCGCTCGGCGCCACCGCCGACCCCGACCTCGCGCTGCTGGGCCTGGCCCGTCTGCTGGAGGCCGCCGACGAGGCCGACCGGCACACCCTGCGTGACACCCTCACCACCTCCAAGCCGCTGCGCGACCGGCTGCTGGGCGTGCTCGGCGTCTCCACCGCGCTCGGCGAGCACCTGGCCCGGCACCCGCACGACTGGCACGTGCTGGTCACCTTCGAGCTGCGCGACATGCACCCCGGTCCGGAGGACTTCCGCCGCGCCCTCGCCGAGGGCGTCCGGGGCGGCGACCGGAACCCGGCGAACGCGCTGCGCGTCGCCTACCGCCGCTGCCTGCTGGCCATCGCCGCCCGCGACCTCACCGGCACCACCGACCTCGCCCAGGCCGCCGCCGAACTCGCCGACCTGGCCGGCGCCACCCTCCAGACCGCCCTGGACCTCGCCGCCGAGCAGGACCGGGACGCCGCCGCGGCCTGCCGGCTCGCGGTGATCGGCATGGGGAAGTGCGGCGGCCGCGAACTCAACTACGTCTCGGACGTGGACGTCATCTTCGTCGCCGAGCCGCGCGAGGGCGTGGACGAGCACGAGGCGCTCGCCGCCGCCACCCGGCTGGCCGCCGCACTCACCCGGCTCTGCGCGGACACCACCGGCGAGGGCACCATCTGGCCGGTGGACGCCAACCTGCGCCCCGAGGGCCGCAACGGCCCGCTGGTGCGGACCCTGGCCAGCCACCTCGCCTACTACCAGCGCTGGGCCAAGACCTGGGAGTTCCAGGCGCTGCTCAAGGCCCGCCCGGTGGCCGGGGACGCCGAGCTCGGCGCCGCGTACGTCGAGGCGCTCGCCCCGATGGTCTGGCAGGCCGCCGCCCGGGACAACTTCGTCGCCGACGTGCAGCAGATGCGCCGCCGGGTGATCGACTCCATCCCGGCCACCGAGCTGGACCGCCAGCTCAAGCTCGGCCCTGGCGGCCTGCGCGACGTCGAGTTCTCCGTCCAGCTGCTGCAACTGGTGCACGGCCGCACCGATCCGGCGCTGCGCAGCGGCAACACCCTGGAGGCGCTGGCCGCGCTCTCCCGCGGCGGGTACGTCGGCCGGGCGGACGCCGCCTCGCTGGACGCCGCGTACCGCTTCCTGCGCTCGCTGGAGCACCGCATCCAGCTCCACCGGCTGCGCCGCACCCATCTGATGCCCACCGCCGAGGAGGACCTGCGCCGCCTCGCCCGCTCGCTCGCCGCGCTGATCAACGACGACACCCGCTCCGACCCGGTGGCCGCGCTGCAGCGCGAGTGGAAGCGGCACGCGGTGGAGGTCCGGAGGCTGCACGAGAAGCTGTTCTACCGCCCGTTGCTCGACGCCGTCGCCGAACTGCCGCCCGGCGCCACCGGGTTGACCCCGGAGGCGGCCCGGGCGCGGCTGGAGGCGCTCGGCTACGCGGACCCGGCCGCGGCGCTGCGGCACATCAGCGCGCTCGCCTCCGGGGTGAGCCGCAAGGCGGCGATCCAGCGCACCCTGCTGCCGGTGCTGCTGGGCTGGTTCGCCGACTCGGCCGACCCGGACGCCGGGCTGCTCAACTTCCGCCAGGTCTCCGACGCGCTCGGCCGCACCCCCTGGTACCTGCGGCTGCTGCGGGACGAGAGCGCCGCCGCCGAGCAGCTCGCCCGGGTGCTGTCGGCCGGCCGGCTCGCCCCCGACCTGCTGCTGCGCGCCCCCGAGGCGGTGGCCATGCTGGGCGACCCGCAGGGTCTGGTGCCGCGCGGCAGGCCGGCTCTCCAGTCGGAGATCCTGGCCGCCGTCCGCCGGGCCGGGTCCGCCGCCGCCGCCGTGGCCGCCGCCCGCTCGGTGCGCCGCCGGGAGCTGTTCCGTACGGCCGCCGCGGACGTGCTGGGCCGGCTCGGCGAGACCCCCGGCGAGGCGCTGGACACCGCGGGGGAGGCGCTGACCGCGCTCAACGCGGCCACGCTGCAGGGCGCCTTGCAGGCCTGCATCGCCGGCTGGGAGGCCGAGAACGGGGACCTGCCGACCCGGATCGCGGTGATCGCGATGGGCCGCTTCGGCGGCCACGAGCTGGGCTACGGCTCGGACGCGGACGTGCTCTTCGTCCACGAGCCGCTGCTCGGCTCGCTGGACCAGGAGGCCGCCCGGGCGGCCCAGGCAGTCTGCCACCAGCTGCGGACCCTGCTGGGCGCGCCGTCCACCGAGCCGCCGCTGCTGGTCGACGCCGACCTGCGGCCGGAGGGACGCAGCGGCCCGCTGGTGCGCACCCTCGCCTCGTACGCGGCGTACTACCGGCGCTGGTCGCACGCCTGGGAGAGCCAGGCGCTGCTGCGGGCCGAGCCGGTGGCCGGGGACGAGGAGCTGGGCGCGCGGTTCCGGGGGCTGATCGACCCGCTGCGCTACCCGGGCCTCGGGGTGCCGGAGCGGGACCTGGTGGAGATCCGCCGGATCAAGGCGCGGATCGAGGCCGAGCGGCTGCCGCGCGGCGCCGACCCGACCACCCACACCAAGATCGGCCGGGGCGGGCTGGCGGACGTCGAGTGGACGGTGCAGCTGCTCCAGCTCCAGCACGGGCACGAGGTCCCGGCGCTGCGCACCACCCGGACCAGGGAGGCGCTGGCGGCCGCCGCCGAGGCCGGGCTGGTCGGGGCGGCGGACGCGGAGGTGCTGGACGC